>JAGOGG010000003.1 GCA_017996795.1 Sediminibacterium sp.
AAACAGAGGAATTGTAAAAGTCATACTAAAGCAAGCTGCTGGCGGATGTGCCGATCTACAAAAAGCCGCTGCACTAGGCAATGTAACCGCTGTTCTAGAAATGGAGAAGTCTTGTAAGTAATACCGTTTGTTTAATTAATATACCATTAACATATAAAAAAGCTGAATTTTTTGCCAAACCTGTAATATTGGTATAATTTTTAATACCTATAAGTCAAAATATTTAAAATATTCTTTTATGAAAAAGATTTTATTGTCGGTTTTAGTAGTTTTTGCAGCAGTAGCTAGCCTTTCAGCTCAAACAGCTGATGAAGTAATTAACAAGTATGTAACTGCCATTGGTGGTGCAGACAAGTGGAGTAAAATACAGTCTTTAAAAGTAGAAGGACAAATTGAGGTTCAGGGCCTTGCTATTCCTTTTACCATGCAAGCGGTTCACATGAAGGGCATGCGTGTTGATGCAGAATTTCAGGGTAATAAAATAATTGATATCACCACTCCAACAAAAGGATGGTCTCAAAATCCTTTAATGGGGAAGAGCAGTTTAGAAGCCATTACCCCAGAAGAATTGAAATCTAAATTAGACGAATTAGATGTTCAAGATGAGTTTGTAAACTATAAAGAAAAAGGTTCTACCGTTGAGTTTTTAGGTAAAGAAGAAGAGGAAGGCACTTCTTACAATAAAGTAAAATTGACCACTAAAAACGGCAATGAGAAAACCTACTATTTCGATTTAGTTACTAATTTAATTTACAAAGAAGAAACCACTACAAAGCAGCAGGGTCAAGAAGTAAAATCTTCTGTGAAATACTTAGACTATAAGACTTTGGAGAATGGTATTAAAATGGCTTTCAAATCAGATATGGGTATGATGATGATTGTTACCAACAAAGTAACAATCAACCCAACTATTGACGAAACCATTTTTTCTGGGAACTAAATAATTCCAAACATGAGATACTTAATTGCTGTCCTGTTTTCAGGCATAGGCATGCTATTGCATGCACAAAACATTCCATCTTTTAATACGGCTCAATTTCAAGTGATGGGTGCAAGGGCTTTAGGGCCCTCTACCATGAGCGGAAGAATCACTGCAATAGAAGGCGTATATGCAGATGCTCAACTCAATCTATATGTAGGCACAGCTGGTGGTGGAATTTGGAAAAGTCAAAATGGTGGTCAATCATTCGCACCTATTTTTGATAAATACAATCAGTCTATTGGTGCATTGGCAGTTGAGCCAGGAAATGCAAGAGTGGTATATGCTGGAACAGGGGAAAGCAATATGCGTAATTCTGTATCTATTGGCGAAGGCTTATATAAGACCACAGATGGTGGAAGTAATTGGCAAAAACTGGGTTTAGATAGTACAGAACATATCAGCAAAATCGTTTTAGATCCAGCGGATAAAAAAGTATTGTATGTATCAGCTCCGGGTCCATTGTTTAAAGCATCTAAGCACAGAGGATTATATAAATCAATTGATGCGGGTAAAACCTGGGAAAAAATCTTGTACATCAATGAGAATACTGGATGCGCTGATATTGCCATTCATCCAACTAAGTCTAATATGGTTTTTGCATCTACTTGGGAATTTAGACGAAAGCCTTATTCCTTTGTTTCCGGAGGAGCAAGTTCAGCTTTGTATAAATCTACTGACGGTGGGAAAACATGGAATAAAATTTCTAAGGGTTTACCTGATGGAAATTTAGGTAGAATTGTGATCACTATCAATCCATCAACACCTTCACAAATACTGGCTTTGGTTGAAGCTAAAGAATCGGCTTTGTATCAGTCTAACGACGAAGGGGAAACTTGGACCAAACTCACCACTGCAACAGGGCTAACAGCGCGGCCATTTTATTTTAGCACTTTGGTGATAGATCCAAAAGATCCTAAAAGAGTTTATAGGCCTGCTTATGATTTTAATTATTCCAATGATGGTGGATCTACTTTTAGCAATACCATTATAGGTGGTGTTGCTCCACATGCAGATCACCACGCGTTATGGGTGAATCCTACCAATACCGATATGTTGTTTTTAGGAACAGACGGTGGTGTTTATTTGAGTTACAACAAAGGAGTTACCTGGGAGTTTTTAAACAATTTACCCGTACCTCAATTCTATCATGTTAGTGTAGATAATCAATCGCCCTATAATATTTATGGTGGATTACAAGACAACAACAATTGGATGGTTCCGAATACTGCACCAGGTGGGGTTTCTTCTACCGACTGGAAAGCATTAGGTGGTGGTGATGGATTTTGGGTTCAACCAGATGCAGTTGATGAAAAAATTGTTTACGCTGAATCTCAGGGTGGAGATATGTATCGTATTAATTTAAGAACTGGTTTGTCTACAGGAATGAAGCCGAAGAAGCAAGCTGGAGAAGAAGACCATCGATGGAATTGGAATACACCCATTGTAACAGCTAAGTCTAACACGAAATCTGCAACTGGAAAAGTACAAAGCAATTTATATGTAGGTGCACAGTACTTGTTTAGGTCTAGAGACAATGGGAAAAATTGGGAAAGAATTTCTCCTGATTTAACTACCAACAATAAAGCCATTCACAATAAACCTGAAAATAGTGTAAGTGTTACTGGCGATAATACCAGTGCTGAAAATCATGGTACTATTTTTACTATTGTACAGCATCCTCAAAACGAGAATATTATTTGGGTAGGTACAGATGATGGCAATTTAATGTTTACCAATAATGGAGGAAAAACTTGGACCAATAAAAATGCAGGCATAATAAAGTCAGGTGTTCCAGCGCAAGCTTGGATCAGTAGTATTGAATTGTCTGCTCATAATCCCAATCGAATTTTTGTAACACTCGATCATCATATGTATGGCGATAACAGCACTTATGTTGTAGTTACTAATGATGGGGGAAATAGTTTTACCAAATTCGAGTCTGAAGAATTCAGTGGATTTGCTCATATAATTCGCGAAGACATAAAAACTCCTTCTTTATTATTTTTAGGAACAGAATCTGGATTCTTCATTTCATTGAATGCAGGAAAAACTTGGATGAGAAGTAAATACCAAAATTTACCCTGGTACAGTTTGGTTAGAGATATTAAAATTCATCCTGCAACAAACGATTTAGTAATTGCAACACATGGACGTGGTGTATATATCATAGATAATATTCAGCCTTTAAGAGAAATGGTCCAATCCGATTTAAGCAAACCATTTTTATTTTATCCTATTCAACCTTTCAAGTATGAATTTGGTGCACAGTATCCTCAATCGGCTCCTAACTTAATTGGCTATGCAGGTGCTTCAAAATCTTTGGCTCCTACTTTTTATTATTATTTGAAAGAACGCAGTAATGATATTGTTAAAATAGAAATTTACAATTCGGAGAATAAGAAAATAAAAGATTTAAATGGATCAGGGCTGAAGGGATTAAATAAAGTTTACTGGACACTAACCTCTAATCCACCACGAGTTGCCAGAGGTGGATTTATCGCGCAATCTTCTGTGCAAGCTGCTGGAATTTTAGGTCCAAAAGTACCTGCAGGAAAATACCGAGTAGTAATAAAAGCGGGTAAAGACAGTAGTGTGCAAATCTTATCTGTGTTGCCCAATCCTGCTGCAGGATTAAGTGAAGCAGGATTGCAGAAAATGTATCAGCAAAATATGCGATTGTTTGTATTAGAAGAGCAATTGGCTACTATAGTTGATACTATAGATGCAAAGTTGTCTGTGTGGGGTAAGCAAACAACCAATGATGAGATCAGTAAAAAAATAAAATCATTAGACAGCTTTAAAAGAGAGTTGATTGAACTTAACAGAAAGTCTATCTTTTTTGATGAACAAAAATTCAGAAGAAAAATTAGTGACTTTTATTTAGATATGGTTCGGGCATTAGAACCACTTTCTGAAAGCCAAGAAAAAGGAATCAATGTATTAGAAGCAGAAATGAAAGTATACCAAGATAGGTTGAAATCCTTGCTGTAAATAAGCACACCATTTTAAAGCCGCAATTAACTGTAAAGTTTTTGCGGCTTTTTAGTTTAAATGCTGCAAATAAATGCGGTAAAATGAATGAATCGGCTTTTCATCTTTTTTTAAGCCCCCTTTCAGCACTATTCCCTACATATTTGCGTTTAAGAAATCCGCTATACTTATTAAATAGTTTGTTAATTGATGCAACATTATTTTGAGTGAAGCGGTCATAACTAGGGTACAAATCACTCATATATAGGTGTTGAATAATTTTTTTTGAAAATTTTCTAAAGAATTAACAAAAATTTTATTTAAACCAAAAAATGTGTATTTTGTACACGCTTAATAACCAGTAAACTGCCATTTATGAATCTAAGACTGCTTGCTAGGCCCATATTATTGGGTGCCTTCGCTTGTCTGTTTGCCATCTTCTCGCATGCGCAAACAAAAACAGTTACCGGTAAGGTAACTGACTCAAAAGACGGATCACCGCTATTTGGTGCATCTGTAGTAGCTAAAGGAACTTCAACAGGTACCCAAACGGGTGCAGACGGTTCCTTCAAGTTAAACGTTCCTTCAACTGTCAAAACACTTGTGATTTCTTTTGCAGGTTTTGGTAATGTTGAAGTGAATATTTCTGGATCAAACACTGCTGATGCCAAATTAACATCAACCGCTGATGCGTTAACTGATGTTGTGGTAATTGGTTATGGTTCAAGAAAAACAAAAGACGTAACAGGTTCTGTTGCGCGTGTAACGGAGAAAGACTTTAACAAAGGTCAAATTGCTTCTCCAGATCAGTTGTTGCAAGGCCGTACTCCAGGTGTGTTGGTAACTCCATCTACCGGTGAGCCAGGTGCTGCTGCAACAATCAATATTAGAGGTACCGGATCAATTAGTGGTGCACAAGAACCATTGTATGTAATTGACGGAGTTCCGTTGATTCAAGGTGGTACTTTGGGTTCTGCTAGTGGTGTTGAGGGAAGTACTACTCCTAAAAACCCATTGATTTTCTTAAACCCTAATGATATTGAAAGTATTACCGTATTAAAAGATGCATCTGCTGCTGCCATTTATGGTTCTAGAGGTGCAAACGGTGTAATCTTAATCACTACCAAACAAGGTAGAGGTGGAAAAGCCGGCATTTTTAATTTTGGTGCTACTACTAGTATGGCAAATACTGCTCGTCGTTACGACTTGATGAATGCACAAGACTTCTTGTTGGCTGCTAAAAAAGCGAACATTGATGGTGGTGCTGATCCAGTTGCAGCAGGTGTTGCGGTTAGAGGAATTGACAACGGTGCAAGCACCGATTGGCAAGACCAGATTTTCCGTCAGGCTATTTCTCAGAACTACAATCTTAGCTGGGCATATAGCAACAAAGGAACAACTGCTCGCTTAAGTGCATCTTATGATGATCAACAAGGTATTGTAAGAAACAGTGGATTAAAGCGTATCACTGCTCGTGCAAACTTGGGTCAGAAATTAATGAACGACAAATTAAAATTAGAAGCGAATATCACTTATTCTAATACTAAAAACCAATATGCACCATTGTCTAACAATGCTGGATACCAAGGTTCTTTATTAGGTGCTGCTTTACAATTGAATCCAACTAACCCTGTTTATAACAGAGATGGTTCTTTCTTCCAGCCAGGTGATCAGCGTAACCCAGTTCAAATGTTGGCTTATTTTGATGACCGTGACTTTGTAAACAGATTCTTGACCAACTTATCTGCTACTTATCAAATTACCCCAAGTTTATCTTATAGAGCAGTACTTGGTTTAGATAATTCAAAATCTGAGCGTACTTCATTTGCTGATCCTCGTTTAGGTTCAAATGCGTATGGTGGTACAATCAACGTATATGGTAGAGATTACCAAAACCCAATTCAAGGGAATGGTCGTGGTACTAGACAAAATCTAGAAACCAAGTCTACTTTGATTGAACATTATTTTACTTATGATAAGACTTTTAACAATGTACATGCTATCAACGCAGTTGCAGGTTATTCTTATCAGAGTTTCCAAACCAGCTACACTGGTAATTTTGGATGGGGATTAAACACTCCAGTGGTTACCCCAACTGATGTATTTGTTAGAGATTACAGCAAATTCAAAAACTACGCAA
The DNA here is from genome assembly GCA_017996795.1 of Sediminibacterium sp. GTDB lineage: Bacteria > Bacteroidota > Bacteroidia > Chitinophagales > Chitinophagaceae > Sediminibacterium. The sequence goes on from JAGOGG010000003.1 coordinate 6,093, forward strand.
ACTTTGTTCCTGGATTTGACAGAAACGAATTGCAATCAGTTTTTGCTCGTGTTAACTACACTTACAACGACAAGTACTTCTTTACCGCAACAGTAAGATCTGATGGATCTTCAAAGTTTGGTTCTAACAACCGTTACGGAACTTTCCCTGCATTTGCATTTAAGTGGAGAGTAATGGAAGAATCTTGGGCTAAAAATACCTTAGGTAAATTATTTAGTGACTTCAACATCAGAGCCAACTACGGTAAATTGGGTAGCCAAGATAACCTAGGTTCTTATGCAGCATTAAACCTTCAACAAACATTTGATGTAGGTAACGGTCCTGTAACTCGTTTCATTCAGCAAGGTAACCCAGATCTTAAATGGGAAGAAGTTGCAACTACTGGTATTGGGGTAGACTTCACTTCTAAGAATGGTCGTTTATCTGCAACTGTAGATTACTATAAGAATGAGCGTACCAATATGTTGTTCTTTGCTCCAACTCCAGGTGGCTTTGCTCCACAATCTAACTGGTGGATCAACTTACCTGGTAATGTTACCAACAAAGGATGGGAATTTAGTGTAAACTATAAAATCATTCAAGGTAGCAAGTTCAAATGGGATGTTAATGCTAACGTAACAACAGTAAGTAATAACGTAACAGGTTTACCAACTCCAATTAATACTGGTGCGGTAAGCGGACAAGGTTTAACTGGTGCATTTGCTCAAACCTTAACCAACGGAAATCCAATCTTCACTTGGTCAATGCCTGTGTTCCAAGGTTTTGATGGTAACGGTAACGCACGTTATGCTGCAGGTGCTGCTAACCAATTGGTTGGTACTGCATTGCCTAAATTGTTTGCTGGTTTAACCAACAACTTCTCTTATGGAAGATGGAATTTAAGTGTATTCTTAAATGCTGTATCAGGTCACTACATTTACAACAATACTGCGAATGCTTTGTTATTGAAAGGTAGCTTACGTAACGCACGTAACGTAACTAATGTAGTTGGTAACGGTCCTGAGAATCCATTTAACCCAGGTTCTGTATCAACAAGATTCTTAGAGAAAGGAGATTTTATTCGCTTAGCCAACATGAACTTAAGCTATGCTTTCGATATCAAGGGTAAAGCAATAAAAACTTTAACTGCTTTTGCTTCTGGCCAAAACTTGGCATTGTTTAGTAAATACTCTGGTATTGATCCAGAAGTTAACGTAGACAAGAGCATCAACGGTATCCCTTCTCGTGGATTTGATTATACTCAGTACCCAAGACCAACAGTTATCACTTTAGGTATTAACGTAGGGTTTTAATAAAGAAAAACAAAAACATTGATCAATATGAAAAATTTAATAAAAAGCTACATACTACCAGCTGCTGCGGTAAGTGTACTTGCGATCACGTCTTGTTCCAAGCTTGATCCAAAGTTGGAGGCACCAAACTCCATAGCTCCAACCCAAGCTGGCGGTGCGCCCACAGCGCCCTCTATTGCTGCAGTTTACGAGCAATTAAACCAATTAACCGGTGGCCAGGGTAACTGGTTTGGATTGCAAGAGCATTCTACCGATGAAATCATGGGACCAACACGTGGTACCGACTGGGATGACTTTGGTACATGGCGTCGTTTGCACCTTCACACTTGGGGACCAGACCATAACCAAATCAACGATACTTGGAATGGTTTAAATGGTGCATTGTTCCAAACAACTTTAATTGCTGAAACTAAAACAGGTTTAGAGAAAGCAGAAGGACAGTTCTTAAGAGCTTACTTCCGTTTCTTAACATGTGATATTTTTGGACAAGTTCAATCAAGACCTGCAACTGCTGCTGCAAGTGCAATTCCTGATGTATTAACCAGATCTGCTGCTATTGACGCAATCATTGCTGAACTAGAAGCTGCTGTTCCTGCTCTTCCTGCTTTCAACGGCGCAAACCGTGGGCAAGCAACTAAAGAAGCTGCATGGGCTTTATTAGCTAAAGCATACTTAAATAAAGCTGTTTACAAGCAAGCACCTACAAGTCCTGCAGGTCCTTATACATTTGCTGCTGCTGATATGAATAAAGTGATTGAGTATTGTAACTTAATTGCTGCAAATACCAACTTAGCTATTGACTCTTACTACTGGGATAACTTTAAGTGGGATAACGGTAGCGTTTCTTCTGAGAATATCTTTGTTCGTAAACCTGGTGGTGATGCAAGAGCTGGTAATGGTGCAAACCTTGTATGGCAAACTTGCCAAAGCTGGCACTACAACCAGCGTCCATCAAGCTGGAATGGTTTCGTTACATTGTCTCAATTCTACGATAGCTTTGAAGGTAACGACGTTCGTAAGAGCGATACCTTGGCTGGATACACTAATTTAGTTGGTCCAACTGCTGGTCTATTAGTTGGACAAGCTCGTGGTCCGGTAAAACCAGGTAGTCCTAAAGAGTCAGGATCTATTGGTGACCCAATTGGTAACTTGTTCGACAGAAGCGGTAACCCATTGGTGTTTACTCGTAACGCATCTATCTTCTTTAATGGTGAAGCAAGTGGTATTCGTGTAAATAAATTTCCTCTTAATCCAGCCGAAATCAACGGTGGTGGTTGGGGAAGTGCCAACGAGTTTCCTTTCTTCCGTTTCTCTGATGTTCGCTTAATGAAAGCAGAAGCTTTATTAAGAGGCGGTACAACAGGTGCTAACGGTGAAACAGCTTTATCAATTGTGAACGATTTGCGTTCAAAGCGTAGAGCTACAGCTCTTGGATCTGTAACACTAACTTCATTGTTAGCTGAAAGAGGTCGTGAGTTATACTTAGAAGGTCACAGAAGAACTGACATGATTCGTTTTGGTGTATTCAACGCTCCAGTTGAAGAAAGACCAAATGCATCTGATGCATACAAAGTGGTTTACCCAATCCCAACCATTTCATTGTCTTCTAACCCTAACTTGAAGCAAAACTTCGGATATTAATATCCTTGGTTAATTCATACGAATCCCTCCGCGATCTGCTGATTTCGGAGGGATTTTTTGTTGTTAATCTCCGTAAATATTTAGGTTTAATTTAAATAGTTGAATCGGCACTTTCTCAAGTGCACTTTGTGTAATTTAGCATATGCGTATGAATAAATTCTTGGTATTCCTCTTAGTTATAGGATTAATTGTTTCATGTAAAAATCAGCCAAACGATACTCTATTTGAAGAGGTAAAGACAAATATTGAGTTCACGAATACCTTAACTGAATCAGAAGAATTTAATGTATTTAAGTACCGTAATTTTTATAATGGTGGCGGAGTTGCAACAGGTGATTTAAATAATGATGGATTGCCTGAAGTGTTTTTTACAGCCAATCAAAGTTCCAATAAATTATATTTAAACAAAGGCAATTTTGAATTTGAAGACATTACGCAAAAGGCTGGAATTACTTATGATGGCGAATGGAGTACAGGGGTAGTGTTTGTAGATATTAATGCAGACGGATGGTTAGATATATATGTTTGCAATGCAGGAAATATGTTGCAAAAAGAGAAAAGAAAAAACAAATTATACCTCAATAATAAAAACAATACATTCACAGAATCTGCGGCGAGTTATGGCTTAGATAATGATGGGTATTCAACGCAGGCTAGCTTTTTTGATTATGATTTAGATGGTGACCTTGATTGTTTTTTGGTGAACAATAGTCCAATTCCTGTAAATACATTGAATTACGCCAATATGCGTAATATACCCGATGCTGAAGCGCCTTTTGCGGAATTTTTAAAAGGAGGCGGTGATCATTTATATAAAAACGAAAATGGCAAATACATAGAAGTTACAAAAGAAGCAGGAATCTATGGTAGTATTATCAGCTTCGGATTAGGAGTTACTGTGGGGGATGTTAATTTAGATGGATATCCTGATGTATATGTATCCAACGATTTTTTTGAGAAAGATTATTTGTACATCAATCAAAAGAATGGGATGTTTAAAGATGAATTGTCTAGTAGAACGCAACATATTAGTTTCTCCTCAATGGGAGCAGATTTGCAAGACATTAATAATGATGGAAAGCCAGATATTTTTACTACAGATATGTTGCCAGGGGATGATTATAGATTAAAAACCAATACTTCTTTTGAAGGATATGATGCGTACATGCTCAAAAAAAATCAAGACTTTTTTAATCAGTTTACGCAAAATGCATTGCAAGTTAACAATGGAGAAGGCAAGTTTTTAGAGACCGCATTTTATAGCGGCGTTGCTGCCAGTGATTGGAGTTGGGGTGCACTCATGTTTGATGCAGACAATGATGGATTGGCAGATATTTTGGTTTGCAATGGTATTTATAGAGATGTAACAGATCAAGATTTTATTGACTTTTTTGCCAATGATGTAGTGAATCAAATGGTATTAAATGGCAAAAAAGAAGCGGTTAATAATGTAATTGATAAAATGCCATCTGTTCCCATTCCTAATAGTATGTTTAAGAACCAAGGTGATCTTAGGTTTACCAATGAAAGTACCAATTGGGGTTTAGATAAACCAAGTTTTTCAAATGGGGCAGCTTATGCAGATTTAGACAATGATGGCGACTTAGATTTAATCGTAAACAATGTTAACCAATTAGCAACTGTATACAAGAATAATAGTAGAGATCAAAATAAAGATGGCTTTTTATCGGTAGAATTAAAATATCAGGGTGCTAACCCATTTGCTATTGGAAGTACCATAAAACTATTTCAAAATAATCAAGTTATAACTAGAGAACTCATACCAAGTAAAGGCTTTCAGAGTTCAGTTGAGTATAAGCAAACCATTGGAGTGGGAAAATCAACACCAGACTCTATGCAAATTATTTGGCCTAATAGAGCCATTACTACTATACAAAAACCAGCAATTAATCAGTTGCATAAAATAGTATATGATCTTTCTACTGCAAAGCCTCATGTGCCCAATGCAGAAAAAACTGAAACGGCATTATTCCAAGAAATAGCATTGCAATTAAACAAACATAGCGAAGACGATCATGTAGACTTTTATGTTGAAAGAAATATTCCTTTTATGCTCAGTAAGTTGGGGCCAAAAGGTGCAACTGCAGATATTAATAAAGATGGATTAGAAGATCTATTTATTGGAGGAGCCAACGGACAGGCCAGTCAGCTTTATATTCAAGGAAGCAATGGATTTAAATTGCAGCAGATACCTGATTTTGAAAAATATAAATTCACTGACGTAACTGCATCATTTTTCTTTGACGCAGACCAAGATGGTGATCAAGATTTATTTGTAGGTGGAGGAGGCAATACAGCGCCTGCTGCATCAGATATTTATCAAAATCAATTGTATTTGAATGATGGAAAAGGAGGTTTTACATTAAAGTCGGGCAGTTTCTTAATCAGTCATACCAATTGCGGAATTGCCATTCCATTAGACTACGATAAGGATGGGAAATTAGATATTTTTATTGGCAGTAGGAGTGAACCTCAACAATACGGCATTGCTCCTAAAAGCTTTTTATATCACAACGAAGGGAATGGAAATTTTAAAGAAGTAAGTGCTACTGTAGCTCCTTTTTTAATGAATTTGGGAATGATTACAGGAGCAGTATATGCCAATGTAATGGGTTCTTCTGAACCTGAGTTGGTTATTACGGGTGAGTGGATGTATCCACATATTTATACTTTCAATGGCAAGCAATTCATTGAACAAAAATCAGGGTTAGAAAATCAGTTGGGATGGTGGCAAACAGTTGTTGCAGCTGATATTGACAATGATGGAGATACCGATTTGGTATTGGGAAATTTGGGAGAGAATTTTTATTTGCGTGCAAGCAACAATGCGCCAGTGAAAGTATACTTAAAAGATTTTGATAAGAATGGCACTATTGAAAAAATATTCAGTCATACTATTAACGGAGAAGATATGCCTGTTTTTTTAAAGAAAGATATAACCGAACAGCTTCCAGCACTGAAAAAAGAAAATTTAAAGCACCAAGATTTTGCACCCAAAACAATTCAAGCGCTCTTTCCCAATAATCTTTCCGATGCAACAGTGTTAACAGTAAATACAGCAGCTTCCATCATCGCCATCAATAATAGTAATAGAGGATTTACTGTTCAACCTTTGCCTTATCAACTACAATTGTCTAGCATTCAGGCATTGGTTGTAGATGATATCAATAAGGATGGGAATAAAGATATTCTAGCAGCAGGTAACTTTTTTGATTTATTGCCACAGTTCTGTAGCATTGATGCTTCTTATGGAAATCTATTATTAGGGAATGGAAAAGGAGGCTTTATTGTTGCCAAGCCTCAACAATCTGGAATTAGTATAAATGGACAAATAAAACAGGTATTGCCTTTACAAGTAAAAAATCAACCAGGTTATTTGTTTTTACAGAATAACCAGCATCCATTGTATTTACGCAAAACAAATGCAGGAAAAAAATAGTGAACATGAGGAAATTTGCTTTGATATTATGGTTGCTTGGAAGTATTTGCTTCGGTTTTATTGCATGTAAGAATCAAAATGAGGAGAGTGTATTTACTCCAATTTCATCTGATAAAACAGGATTGGATTTTACGAACACGCTTACACCAACTCCCGCATTTAATCTGTTCTCGTATATGTATTACTATAATGGAGCAGGAGTAGGAGCAGGTGATTTTAATAATGATGGAAAGATAGATTTATTTTTTGCAGCCAATCAGCAGGCCAATCGATTATACTTGAATAAAGGACAAATGCAGTTTGAAGATATTACAACTGCAGCAGGGGTGCCAAATGATGCTGCATGGAGTACAGGCGTGTCAGTGGTAGATATTAATAATGATGGGTTACTCGATATTTATGTTTGCAGAGTTGGTAATTACAAGGTATTGAAAGGAAAAAATCAATTATTGGTTTGTACTGGAATTGATGAAAAAGGAATACCCCATTACCAAGAGCAAGCAACACAATACGGATTAGATTTTTCTGGATTTAGTACACAAGCTGCTTTTTTAGATTATGATGGAGACGGCGATCTCGATTTATTTTTACTGAATCACTCAGTTAATCATGATGGCAATTACGCACCAAGAAAAAATTTTGAAAACACATTTGATTCTTTAGCAGGACAAAAATTTTATCGCAACAATTCCAAAATAAATTCAGGTAGAATAACCGATGTAAGGTTTACAGATATTACAAGAACTGTAGGTATCAATGGATCTAAAATTGGCTATGGCTTAGGGGTTGCGATAGCAGATATCAATTTAGATGGATGGCCAGATATATATGTAGGGAATGATTTTCATGAGAATGATTATTTATACATCAATAATCAAAAAGGACAGTTTGAAGAAAAGGGAAGAAAGCAATTAATGCATACCAGTCAATTCACTATGGGGGTAGACATTGCAGATGCCAATAACGATGGGCTTCCTGAAATTGTTTCTATGGATATGCTACCATATGAATCGTATATGCTCAGAAGGTCATTGTCTGAAGACGATTACAATATTTTTCAAAATAAATTGGCATTTGGTTATACCTATCAGTACGCTAGAAATAATTTACAATATAATCGAGGGAATGGGCAATTTAGTGAAGTAGGTCAATATGCAGGTATTCATGCAACCGATTGGAGCTGGGCATCATTGTGGATGGATTTTAATAATGATGGAAATAAAGACTTATTTGTATCAAATGGAATACCCAAGAGAATGAATGATATTGATTATATCAATTTTGTATCTGGAGAAGCCTTGCAAGAAAAATTAAAGAACAATAGCTTAGAAAGTAAAGACCTAACCTTAATTAACCAGTTTCCAGAAATAAAAATTCCCAATCAATTTTTCTTGAATAAAGGGTCGTTGAGTTTTAATAATATCAGTAGTGATATTAACAATAACCCAAATAGTTTTTCCAACGGAGCAGTTTATGCAGATTTAGACAATGATGGCGATTTGGATATTGTAGTCAATAATATTAATGACCCAGTACTTGTATATCAAAACAATACCAATAAAGATACTACCTCTAATAATTATGCAAAAATTGAATTAGTGGGTTCAGCAGAAAATCGTTTTGCAGTAGGAGCGAAGCTGTTGGTATATGCAAAAGATAAAGTGTATTCACACGAGCAGTTTCCGGTACATGGTTTTTTATCTAGTGTGCAAACCTCATTAATGGTAGGTCTTCATGAAATTAAACCTGATTCTGTTTTACTGATTTGGCCTGATCAAAGTTTTCAACGAATTCAATTAAAAGCGGGAAGAACACAGAAAATAATTTATCAAGCTGGTTTACCTAAATATAATTTTGAAATTAATGGGTTTGATCAACAAAAGAAAGTTCCTTCTTATTTTGAAGATATTACCGAAGCAACAGGATTGAATTACCAGCATCAAGAAAACCCTTTTAATGAATTTGATCGAGAACCGTTGATTCCTTATATGAATTCTGCTGAGGGACCAGCTTTGGCAATTGCAGACATAAATGGCGATGGGTTAGAAGATGTTTTTATAGGAGCATCCAAAACATTTCACAATGCAGTATATCTACAACTAGCAAATGGAAAATTTAAAGCAATGCCACAGCCAGCATTGTTACAAGATTCAATGTGGGAAAATGCAGATGCCATTTGGGCTGATGTAAATAAAGATGGGTCAAATGATTTAATTATAGCAAGTGGCGGTAATGAATATTATGGGGAAGATGCTCATTTATTGCCTCTCTTATATTTAAATGATGGTAAAGGAAATTTAACTCGAAAAGTAGATGCATTCAAAGCCATCTATACTACACAGAGTAAAATTGTGGCAGATGATATAAATGGAGATGGACATATTGATTTATTTATAGCAGGAAGAGTTGAGCCCTGGAAATATGGGGTTGCGCCTAGGAGTTATTTGTTACAGAATGATGGCACTGGAATGTTTACAGATGTAACCAGTAGTTATTCGTCATCTTTACTAAATCCAGGGATGATTACAGATGCCCAATTTGTAGACTTAAATAAAGATGGGAGTAAAGATTTGTTGTTGAGTAGTGCATGGGGAACCATTGACGCTTTTATTAAAAAAGGAAATAAGTACGAGAAACAAACCCTAGTGAATCAAACCGGATGGTGGCAATCACTTACTGTAACAGATATTAATGAAGATGGCAATCTTGACATCATTGCAGGTAATTTTGGTTTGAATAGCCGATTAAAAGCGAGTGAACAGGAGCCAGTAAGAATGTATGTTAATGATTTTGATAATAATGGCAGAGCAGAGCAAGTAATTACCTATTATTTAAGAGGGAAAGAAATGCCCTTTGCCAGTAAAATTCAATTAGAAAAATCTTTGCCAGTATTAAAGAAGAAATTTCTTTACGCGGAAGATTTTGCAAAAGCTTCATTAGATCAATTATTTGATTCAGATAAACTGAACAAATCGCTTCAATTAAAAGCAACTCAATTTGCAAACATTATTTTAATCAATAAAGGCAAGGGAAAATTTGAACCAGTTGAAATGCCTATGAATGCTCAGTTGAGTAATTATAGAGTAGTAATTCCATTTAAAGGAATTACGAAAAAGCAACAGTTGGCGCAAAGTACTAGTCGAGTAAATATGGGGAACAATTACTTACTCTTAGGAAATTTTGGTTACAACAATATTGAAATAGGAAGGCAAGATGCAGACTTTGGTACATTATTGGAATGGAGTCAACAAGGAAGTCCTGAAGCTTCTGCAATGAAAATGCTAATAGAAGGTGAAGTAAGAAATGCAGCTCCAATTAGCATAGCTAAAGCCCAGTGTTGGATACTAGCTAAAAATAATGGCGCATTGCAAGTGCTGAAGATCCAGTAAATTATTCATAAACAGGATAGTTAATGGTTGTTCTCCATTTAGTACTGTCTCTGAAGGTTCTTCTATTGGTAATAAGTCTTTCGAAAGAAATAGCAGGACTGGTTTTGCGATAGTCTTGCACATAGTTTTTCACCGCTTCATTGCATTTTTGAATAACGGTTTTGTCACCAGTTACTTCACAAACAACAACATTACCCAGCATCATATTTTTGAGCATGAATTTTCCATTTGAAGGGATATCTCTTTCAGTAGCCACTGCAACCATTAGCGTATAATTAGCAGAATCTTCTTTAAAAATATTCATGATAGGAAAGTTCACAATCTTTACTTCAACACCATCTATAAACTCGTTCACCTCATCTATAAGCGCATAAATTTCGTCTGTAGTTGGTTCGTGATCATATGTTTGTTTAGTAGACACATAGGAAGAGTTGGGTACTTTTTGCATTCCAATAGGGTATCCATAAACCTTTAATACATCAGAAAAATAATCCTGTATTTGATAAAGCAATCTTTTACTATCGTCTTCTGCTGCATTTAATGATAGAAATTGTTTAAAGCGTAAAATGGGGTTGAAAGAAAGCTTCATTACCGTATTCAATGTAAAGTCGGTTCGAGCATTTTTACCAGCAATGAAAGAAAAATCAAGGCTAATATTCATGTCTTTATTAATCATAGTAGCCTTAAACCCATTCATCAACACTTTATGAATCGTAATTGGCGCTTCGTAATAGAGGTAAGTGGAATCATTTTTTTTGGTTCCAGGGAACCATTTAGCCCATTCTTGTTGGTTGGTCATGACCCTAGTTACTGCATCTACGGGCATTGGAACAGAGACCGTTTCGGTTGTTACTTTTTCATTGGGTAATAAATACGAAATAATCACAAAAAATAGTACAGGAACCAGTATATACAATCCTTTTTTCATTAGGCTAATTAAATATTTATCAATGTTAATACTACAAAAATAAATTATTTAAAATGTAAAAATTTAAAGTATTTTTAGGGAGCTGAAACGGATTTTTACCATACTATCCCTGTGTTTGCTGCTCTTTAGTTGGGGCGGATACAACCTTTTATTGGATTATTTAGAAACCAAGTCAGATCAAGACTTTCAATCTAGCTTATTTCAAGATCAATATGATGAGGCCAACTTAATTCATATTAATATTGCTGCAAGTACCCCCTATGGTTCCAATTCCGAACTGTATGAGAGTGCCACGGGAGATGTTGATATAAATGGGGTCACTTATCATTTTGTAAAGCGTCGATTTTTCAAAGATTCATTAGAATTACTTTGCGTACCCAATATCGATAAAATCAGTATTCGCAATGCAAGAGATCAATTCTTAAGCTTAGCAGCTAATTTTAACAGCAATACCAATAACGAACAATCAAACAATCAGCATACAGTTCTTAAGTTCTCATTGTCAGACTTTACAGGTGACCATTGCTTTACCTGGCAGTTTCGTGATGGAGACATTCCTAAAGCCTTTCAATTGAGTAACCCAAAGCTTGCTTTAGCTGATTATACTTCATTCTTAGAGCGTCCGCCTCAAGCCTAATGCTGGCATATTAAGCATTCCTTTTATTTACTTTTTAATTTTTAAATTATGTTAAAGCGCTTGGCGGTGCTTGGCTTATTTATTATAGCCTTGATATCTTGCAACAACAATACAGAGTATAAAACTTTTTTACACGACCCTATCTTATTTAGTAAAACCGTTCACGAATTGAATACGGTAGTAATGGGTAATAATTTTCCACCCATGGTGGCATCGCGTAATTATGCGTATGCTGCAATAGCCGCTTATGAAGTAATGGCAGCAAACAATACAACTAAATACCACTCACTAGGAGGTCAATTAAATGGGTTACCCGAAATCAAACTACCTACTACTTCTGAAGATACCGATTGGAAATTAGCTGCGCTATTAGCTTATGCTAAAGTGGGAGAGTCGGTAACATTTCCAGAAGGAAGCATGCAAGTTTATACAGACAGTATTTTGGCGTTGGCAAGAAAAAAAGGTCTTCCATCTAAAGTGGAGAAAGCTTCTAAAACATTGGCAGATAGTGTAAGTGCAGCTATCATTAGATGGAGTAAAAAAGACAATTATTTAGAAACCAGAGGAGCGGAAAAATATACGGTTACCAAGGAACCAGGCAGATGGGTTCCAACCCCACCTATGTATGCATCTGCAGCAGAACCGCATTGGATGGAAATTAGAACCATGGTGATCGATAGCGCAAGTATTTATGATCCTGTTCCTCCGCCAGTTTTTAATATTAAAGATAAAAACAGTAAGTATTACCAAGAAGTAATTGCCATCAAAAATGCAATAGATAGTTTAACCCCCGAGCAAAAACATATTGCTGAATTTTGGGACGATAATCCCTTTAAAATGAATGTGACGGGGCATGTGATGTTTGGAAGTAAAAAGTTTTCACCTCCAGGTCACTGGATGAGTGTAGTTGGTATTGCTGCTAAGCAAGCAAAGAGTGACTATGCAGAAACCATTTACGCAACAACATCAACTGCTATTGCTTTATTTGACGCATTTATTCAATGCTGGTATGTTAAGTATAAATACAATACAGTACGTCCGGAAACAGTGATTAATCAATACATCGATATTAACTGGAGACCCTATTTGCAAACCCCTGCTTTTCCAGAATACACTTGTGGACATTCCACTATTTCTTCTGCAGCAGCAGAAGCCTTGACCAGTGTATATGGAGACAATTTTGCGTATACAGATTCAACAGAGTTAGAATTTGGTATTGCTAATAGAAGTTTCAAATCTTTCCGGCACGCTGCTGATGAAAACAATTGGGCCAGATTTTACGGTGGTTTACATTTTCACAATTCCTGTATCATTAGTACCGATATAGGTCAAAAAGTAGGCAAGCATATTGCTACGAAACTTAAAATGAAAAAGTAGTCATCATTTATTTATTTCCTAACAGAAATCATTCATGAAAAATATAATTTTAGTAGCACTCTTGTGCGTTGTTTACAACACACAAGCAGTTGCCCAAGGCTGTGTTGCCATCAGAGGCGCAGGCGGATCAAGTTGCAGTATTACCGGACATCTGATGCATGCAGATACATCGGGATACACACTCAATATCAATACAAGATATTTTAAGTCTTACAAACATTATGTAGGTACCGAAGAACAAAAACAAAGAGTTGCTTTAGGAACTGAAGTAATTAATCATACTTTAAGTATGGATATAGGATTAACCAAAACCATCAATAAAAAATGGAGTGCAGCAATTTATATACCTGTGATTGCCAATGATCGTTCCTCATTGTATGAACATGCCAACAGAGGTAGGTTCACTACTTCTTCATTTGGTATTGGTGATATAAGAATAGCCGCATATACCTGGTTAAAAGATCCTACCAAAATGCCCAAGTTTAATGCACAAGTAGGATTTGGCGTAAAGCTTCCAACTGGGGATTACCGCTATACTGATCGATTTACAACTGCAACAGGCACCGTAATTGGGCCAGTAGATCAATCCATACAATTGGGCGATGGCGGTACTGGATTTACCTTAGAACTCAATGCCTACCAGCGTTTTGGAAAGCGTTTAAGTGCTTATGGAAATTTCTATTACCTCATCAATCCTAGAGAACAAAATGGGGTGTCTACAGCAAGAGGCGGAACACCTAGTGCAACTGCGGTATTATATACAACCGATGTGATGAGTGTGCCCGATCAATATTTAATCAGAGGAGGACTCAATTACCAATTAAGAAACTGGACTTTTTCTGGAGGATTAAGATTTGAAGCTATTCCTGCAAAAGACTTAATTGGGGGCAATGAAGGATTTAGAAGACCTGGTGAAGTATTAACGATTGAGCCAGGGATTACTTATATGTTTTCCAAACTCAACTTATTCTTAACAGTGCCTACGGCCATTATGCGTAATAGAACCCAAAGCTATCCCGATCAAATTCGTTCTAGCATAACTGGAACCAATTATAAGGGGGACGCAGCATTTGCGGACTATTCAATTAACCTTGGGTTTAGCTTACGATTATAAAAATAATTTTTGTCTGGTGCCATAGTTTTCAACATGTACAAACTAACTGAGTAATTCAAAAACAGCAAACTGGTAGGGTTCCATTACGAGGTATTCGTGATCGGACCCTACTTTATGTTTTTTACCAGTCCAATGATCTACTAATTGGGTAGGTGCTACACCATGTTCCTTAAATAAGAACCAAGTAACATAAGCCGCTTTATTATTGAAATTAAACAAGCAATAAATCTTTTTCTCTTTATTAGCTCTGATGAACCCAGCAACATGAATATTGTGCGGACTTAACCAAGTAATATTTTTAGTGTCTGAAAAAATGGCCAATGATTTTCTTAGTTGTATTAATTTTTGTGTTGCACTAAAGATTCGATTTTCAATCGTTCCTTTTTGTTTGGCCAATGCATTCTTTTCCCAATCAATAATAGGACGATGCATCCAACGGTTGTCATAACTTTTGCTAGGGTAGCCTAAATAACTATAGTCATTGGTATAGCCCACTTCGTCACCATAAAAAAGCATTGGAATGCCACCCAAAAACATCGACTGCGCTTGCATCAAAATAATTTTTGCTATAGCTACATCTATTTCAAAATTATTTTGAATAGTGTGTTTTTCATTGGAGTCAGATTGATTATTGTTATTCAATTCTTCTGAAAGCGCTTTCTCTAATCCACAGAGTGAAGCCAAGCTTCCGCTTATACGTGCATCCTGCGTTTTAGGATTCACCGAAAACAACGCACCTTTTGCAGGTGAATTTTGGAAAGAGCCCGAGTAATACTCTTTTAAAAATTTGCGATGCTCATACGCATTAAATCCAGCTGCAGCAATCATGGAATCATCATATCCTAAACCAATATCATCATGACAACGGGTATAGGTAATCCAAGTAGTACCAAAAGGTTTTTGTAATAGTTCGTGCTGCGCGGCCAACATTACTCGCGTATCACCAGTGGCTAATGCATCCCATTGTAAAGCCATTTGAGTGGCATTGTAGGCTACATCACATTCTTTTGCAGTGAACGACTCAGTGCCAAAATATTTCATGATATCTTTTGGTGCAACAATGGCTTCACCAAGAATGGCCATACCTGGAGTAGCAATATGAACACATTGTTTTATTAAACGCAATAAAGTATGCGCTTGTGGTAGGTTTTGACAAGTAGTGCCCAATTGTTTCCAAATAAATGCAGGCGCGTCAATGCGTAAAATATCTACTCCCAAATTGGCATAGAAAAAAATATTGGAGAGCATTGCAGTAAAAACAGCAGGGTTGGTATAATTCAAATCCCATTGGTAATTGTGGAATACCGTCATTGCCCATTTGTTGCATTCAGGCATATAAGTAAAACTACCAGGCGAAGATTCCGGAAAAATTTCTGGCATGGTTGCATCAAATTGATCAGGTATATCACGACTATCGTACATATAGTAATAGTCTTGAAATTTTTGATCCCCTGCTTTGGCTTTAAGTGCCCATTCATGATGATGCGAGGTATGATTTAATACAATATCTATCATCAAATACATGCCAGCGGCTTGCATTTTCTCTTGTAATATTTTAAACTCGTTCAAAGTGCCAAAACGAGGATCAATCTTTCTAAAATCGGAAACAGCATAACCGCCATCACTCTCGCCTTCAGGGCTTTGAAACAATGGCATTAAGTGTAAAAAATTCACTCCGAGTTCCTGCAAATAATTCAAACGCTCAGGCATTGCTTTTAAGCTACCAGCAAACCGATCAACATACAAACTCATGCCTGTAATTTGATTACTGGTAAACCAAGCTGCTTGTTGTTCTTTTACTTGGTCTTTCTTTCTAAATACCGGTTTGCGCTGTTTGTACGATTCAATGAGTAGAACCAATAGCGCATCAAAATCTTGAATTGCATTTTTTTGATTACCGTAAATGGTATTGTATAAATCTTGTAAAGCATTGGCATTGGCAATGAATCTAATATAGAATGCATGGTCTACACCAGCAATATCTAATAACTGTTCGTTGCAAATTTTTTTAATCTTTTGATGAAGCAAATATTGAAACACGTATAAAATGATTTACTGAAAAATTTGATTGTTTAAAAATTTAAATGCTTCCATGGCACCCATATATTCACAGGTTCTGGCACCCGCTTTATTGGCGTTCAAAATTATTTTATTCCATTCATCCAATGAAAGCTGTTGAATAGTTGTATCATTTAAGTGACTTAATTGGTACAATACTGCACCAACAAATGCATCCCCTGCGCCCGTTGTGTCCACTGGTTTTACAGGGATGGACTCAATGATATATTGCTTTCCATTTAATCCCAATAAAGTACCATCTTTCCCTAAGGTTATAGTAAATACACCTGAAGTTTCTTTTAATAAAAAAGCCGTGGCATCTTCTAGTGTAGCAGTATTGGTTAATAACATAGCTTCTTCATCACTTACTTTAAAGAAATTACAATTGCGTAAGAAATGCCAGCTTTGGCTAACAAAAGAGTCGGTATTATTGGGGAATAATAAATGTCGATAGTTGGGATCAAAGCTGATATAAATTTTATGATGCAGCGCTTTTTGCAACAAGTGTAAATAAGCAGCTTGCAACGGCCCCGGTAAAAAACCCGTGGCCGATCCAAAATGAATAATCCCTACATTATTTAAATTAATGGCATCTACATCGTCAATAGATAATTGCCCATCGGCACCCCGATTAAAAACAAAATCTCTCTCACCATCGTGCATTAAAGAAACAAAAGCAAAAGTGGTAAAGTGATTGGGGTCTTCTAACATTGCATGTGTACCAACACCAAAGGATTCCATGGTTTGAATCAATTGTTTACCAAAAGGATCTTTGCCCACTTTGGCAGCCAATTCTACATCACCACCTAAGGCAGCAATAGCTGCAGCTACATTAGTAGGAGCGCCACCTGTCTTTTTTAAAAAATCGGAACCTTCGGCCAATGTCATGCCCTTGTTGGTACAAATCATATCAATCAAGGCTTCGCCGATGCAGAGAATTTTCATTTAAGTAAATTTCGTTAATATAAATAGGTAAATGGATTCAGCTGAATACCATTTGGTTAAATTTTAGTGTCCTCCAACAGATACCGCCTGTATTTCTTCTTCTGGTTTTACATCTTTAATTAAAAGTGTTGCGGCACAAGCCAATAGCAACAAGACACCTGCAAATGAAATGGCTTTACCAGAATCATTTCCTAAGAAATTATTTAATACCCAACCAAAAG
Organism: Sediminibacterium sp.; assembly: GCA_017996795.1. Taxonomy (GTDB): domain Bacteria; phylum Bacteroidota; class Bacteroidia; order Chitinophagales; family Chitinophagaceae; genus Sediminibacterium. Next base: position 23,155 of record JAGOGG010000003.1, read on the forward strand.
TAGTGGTCTGCAAGATCATGGGAATAACAATCATCATATTGATGATGCCCATGTAAACCCCATATTTTTCTTTAGGTATATCATTCACTACCATTAAATAAGGAATGCCCATCATACTGGCCCAAGCAATACCAAAACCAGCCATCGGAACAAAGAGCAGGTATTTGTTTTCAATTTGCGGAAATGCCAGCAAGGCAATACCTGCCATTAATAAACAAACAATATGCACTTTTTTCGGAGAGAATTTTTTGGCCATCCATACCAATCCAAAAGCAGATAAAAAAGTAACCACATTGTACCAACCATTTACCAGGCCTGCCCAACCAACGGCTTCTTCATACAAGGTTTTATTTTCGCTCGGACTGGTTTTCCAAACCGATTGCGCAATGCTTTTAGACGCGTTCTGCCAGTAACAAAACAAAGCATACCACTGAAATAAATAGACCAACGCTAACTTCCACATTACAGCAGGCATATGTACAATGGCTTCGCCAATTTCAATAAAGGGTTGCAATATTCCTTTTTTCTGTGCACGCAAAACAGCCAGCTCTTCAGGGGTTGGAGGAATTTCAGGTGTTTTAGAAATGCTCCACATCACCGAACTAATAGAACAAATAGACCCTAAAAAGAAAGAACCAAATACCCAATACGGAATGGCCCCATGTTGACCTGGAATATATTTTTGAAAAAAGAACAAAGAAATATTTGCAAGGGTAATACCCAATCCAGTAAAAAAACTCTGGGTTAAAAAACCAGTAGCCAATTGTGGCGCAGGTAATTTATCGGCAATAAAAGCACGATAGGGTTCCATGGCTGTATTATTGGCAGCATCTAATACCCATAATAATCCAGCAGCCATCCAAAGTGAAGTACTAAAAGGATATAAGAATAAGCAAAGGCTACAAAACAATGCACCAATAAAAAAATAGGGTTTTCTTCTACCAAAACGTGGATGCCAAGTACGATCGCTCAGCACTCCAATGATGGGTTGAATTAATAACCCTGTCATGGGTCCTGCTAAATTGAGCAAGGGAATTTCATCGGGCTTGGCACCCAAAAAATCATAAATGGGATTCACGGCACTTTGTTGTAACCCAAAGCTGTACTGAATTCCAAAGAAACCCACATTCATGTTGATGATTTGCATGAAGCTGAGTTTGGGCTTGCTCAATTGCATAGTTGAATAGTTAGTCTTTAAAAATAGCTAATTTTGCGTCATGCAACACGCTTTTACCTACGACAAGAAAAAAGTAATTCAAGGGCTTAGATACCATTTTGTGCAAAGGCCTGAAGTAAAAGTATTGGTGGTCTTAGTAAATGTATTTGCTATTGTTGCGGCCGTTTTATTCTATAGTAAAAAAATTAGGCCCGAACCCTTTTTATTGGGTTCCTTTATTTGGGTAATGATGATGGCTAGTTTTTGGTACATCCTGCCTAATTCAATTTATAAAAAAGCAATCGATACTTTTAAAGACCAATTCACCATTGCATTTAAAGACAATGGAGTAACGTTAGAAAATGAGAAGGGATTTATTCATTGGGATTGGAACCAGTTTAGCCATTACTTTGAAAGTCCTCATTTCTTTCATTTGTATTTTAGCTCAAGGTCTTTTTTCATGGTTCCTAAAGATGGAATGGGAGAAGAATTTAGGCACGAATTAAGAGCAGCTTTAACAAAAGGCATTAATACAAAATAAGCGTAGCGCCCAATAAGCGGCGGCTATAATCCATCCCAAACCTTGCTTATCTGTTTATAATTCCTTGCCCATGACCACATGCGGAATGGTTAATTCTATAAAGGGCTCACTTTCTACTTCATACCCCAGCTTCTCAAAAAAATGAATGGATTCTTGGCGGGCATGCATAATTATTTTCTGATAACGATTGTCTCTAGCTAAGTTTTCTGCAAATTGAACCATTGCTCTACCTATTCCCTTACCCTGTAGGCCAGATAGAACAGCCAATTGCCTAAGCCGAACAGTTTGGGAATCTATTTTTACTAACATGCTGCATGCTTCCATAATTCCATCGTCGGTATAGGCTAAAAGAATATTATCACTTTCTTTGGCCAATTCCTCGGCGGTAAAATGGAGTCCCAAAGGTTTACGAAGCAATTGGTGCCTTAATGCTACCATTTGTTCGTATTCCCCAGAACCGTGTTGAATCATTTTTAAAGCCATATTACTAATATAACCATAAAATGTATATTTTTGCCGCAGTAAACAAAAACTTTAACAATGTCAGACATCGCAACAAGAGTAAAGAAAATCATCGTAGACAAGTTGGGCGTAGACGAAGCAGAAGTAACAAACGAAGCTTCATTTACCAATGATCTAGGTGCAGATTCTTTGGATACCGTTGAATTAATTATGGAATTCGAAAAAGAATTTAACATCTCTATCCCTGATGAGCAGGCTGAAACCATTACCACTGTTGGTCAGGCAGTTGCTTATTTAGAAGAGCACGCTAAGTAAGAATATCTATTTAGTAAGGAATAATTTTAATCCGTCTTTTGAGGTTTTACCACAGAAGGCGGATTATAACATAAACAGGTTTGTTGTATGCAATTAAAGCGCGTAGTTGTTACTGGTATAGGTACCATCACTCCAATTGGTAATAATCTTGAAGATTATTGGCAAGGGCTAATCAATGGTGTACCTGGAGCAGCTCCCATTACTTTATTTGATGCAAGTAAATTTAAAACCCGTTTTGCCTGTGAAGTAAAAGGCTTTGATCCTACCAGTTTCATGGAAAAGAAAGAAGCTAGAAAGCTAGACCGCTTTGCTCAACTCGCACTATATGCAAGTGATATGGCCGTTGTAGACGCCCAAATCAATAAAGAAAATGTAGATGCGGATAGAGTAGGGGTGATATTTGCCAGCGGTATTGGTGGACTAAGAACTTTTCAGGAAGAGGTACAGAATTTTGCAACCGGAGACGGTACACCAAGATTCAATCCTTTCTTTATTCCTAAAATGATTTTGGATATTGCGGCCGGACAAATCTCCATGCGTCACGGATTCCGCGGTCCAAATTTTGCAGTAGTAAGTGCCTGTGCATCTAGCACCAATGGCATTATTGCAGCAGTAGATACCATCAGACTAGGCAAGGCTGATATCATTATTAGTGGTGGATCAGAAGCCGTTATTAGTGAAGCAGGCGTAGGAGGTTTCAATGCCATGAAAGCCATGAGCGAAAGAAACGATGATCCTGCTACTGCAAGCCGACCATACGACAAAGACAGAGATGGATTTGTAATGGGAGAAGCCGCAGGTTGTTTGGTATTAGAAGAATATGAACATGCCATCAAAAGAGGCGCTAAAATTTACTGTGAAATTGCAGGAGGCGGCGCAACTGCCGATGCATATCACTTAACTGCTCCACATCCAGAAGGATTGGGCGCAAGAAATGTAATGATTGCAGCCCTTAAAGATGCGGGTATGCAGCCTGATGAAATTGATTATATTAACACACATGGAACTTCTACACCATTAGGAGATGGGGCAGAAGCCAAAGCCATTACAGAAGTATTTGGTAGCCATGCATATAATTTAAATATCAGTGCCACCAAATCTATGACAGGCCATTGCTTAGGAGCAGCTGGAGTTATAGAAGCCATCGCATGCATCCAGAGTGTGATCTACGATATTATCCCCCCTACTATCAATCACTTTACAGACGATCCTGAACTGGATCCAAAATTAAATTTCACGTTCAATAAAGCACAACAAAGAACCGTGCGTGCTGCATTGAGTAACACTTTTGGTTTTGGCGGACACAACGCATGCGTTATCGTGAAAAAATACGTAGCATAATAAAGTGCAATTTTTAATAAAGTTATTTAAGCCAAAAGCGGCAACTGATTTTGAAGTTCAGTTGAGCAATATGTTGGGCATACAACCTGGCAACTTGCAACTCTATCGCAGTGCATTAAGTCATCGTTCTGTTAAAGAAACACCCGATGAAAATAATGAACGTTTAGAGTTTTTGGGGGATGCAGTCTTAAGCACAGTTGTTGCAGACTACTTATTTAAATTATACCCCTATAAAGGCGAAGGTTTTTTAACCGAGATGCGTTCTAAAATGGTGAATAGGCAACAGTTGAATGATATTGCCTTAAAAATGGGGTTGCGCAAACTCACTTTTTACAATAAGTTTGATAATGCATTAAAAGCCAGTCAAATTTTTGGCAATACGCTAGAAGCCTTGATAGGAGCGGTTTACCTAGACAAGGGATATGCCAAAACCCAAAATTGGATCTTGAAACAAATTGTGATACCGCATTTGTTTATGGAAGACTTAGAACTGATCGATATTAATTTGAAAAACAAATTAATTGGCTGGGCCAATAAAAACGGAAAGACCATTACGTTTGATATGGCCGAAGAAAAGTTAGAAGGCAATCGCCGTGTATTCACGATGAATGCAGTATTAGATGGAGAAGTATTTGCACAAGGAAAAGCAGGCAACAAAAAAGACGCCAGTCAAATAGCCGCACAGGTTGCCATTGAAAAGCTTGGACTTTAATTGATCTCCTGGCAAAGTTCAATCAGCACTCCGTTGGTTCCTTTTGGGTGTAAAAAACAAACCAATTTATTGTCGGCTCCTTTTTTTGGTGTTTCGTTTAAAAGGGTAAAACCCTCCGAAACCAAACGACTCATTTCGGCATGAATATCGGTTACATCAAAAGCAATATGGTGCATGCCTTCCCCTTTTTTGTCAATATATTTTGCAATCACCCCTTCCGGGTCGGTAGAAGCCACTAACTCAATTTTAGATTCTCCCGTTTTAAAAAATGCAGTCATTACTTTTTCAGAAGCCACTTCCTCGGTTTTATAACAAGGACTATTCAGTAATTTCTCAAAAAGCGGAATACTGTTTGCTAAATCTTTTACCGCAATGCCAATATGTTCAATTTTATTCATTATATTTTAATTATATATGTGCTTACGATTTGAGGAAAAACAACTGCTGTGTAACATTGGGGGCCAAAATTATAGAACCTATTGTTATACTTTTGTGTTATTAGAAAAAACTAGCAAGCAATATGTTGAAGTTACCTGTTTATTTAGATAATAATGCCACTACGCCCATGGATCCAAGAGTATTGGAAGCCATGATACCTTATTTTACCGAGCATTTTGGTAATGCAGCCAGCCGTAACCACCCTTTTGGATGGGAGGCAGAAGAGGCAGTAGATTATGCTCGTGAGCAAGTTGCCAAATTAATAGGTGCAGACCCTAAGGAAATTATTTTCACCTCTGGAGCAACCGAAGGCGATAACCTTGCCATTAAAGGGGTGTTTGAAATGTATGCAACCAAGGGGAACCATATTATTACTGTTACCACAGAGCACAAAGCGGTTTTAGATACTTGTAAGCATTTAGAGCGTGCGGGTGCCGAAGTCACTTATTTAGAGGTTCAGCCCGATGGTTTAATTGACCTTAAAGAATTAGAAGCGGCAATTAAGCCTACTACCATTTTGATTGCCATCATGTATGCCAACAATGAAATTGGAGTAATACAACCAGTAAAAGAAATCAGCGCCATTGCTAAAAAGAATGGAGTGTTGTTTTTCTCTGATGCAGTGCAAGCAGTAGGAAAAATACCAGTAGATGTAAACAAAGATGGTATTGATATCATGGCGTTTACCGCACATAAAATGTACGGTCCAAAAGGAATTGGTGCATTGTATGTACGTCGTAAAAACCCAAGAGTGAAAGTGACTGCCCAAATGGACGGTGGTGGACACGAGCGCGGCATGAGAAGTGGTACTTTGAACGTTCCTGGTATTGTAGGTTTTGGAAAAGCTTGTGAATTGGCTCGTTTAGAAATGGCTGATGATGCTGCACGCTTAAGCAAATTGCGCGACAAATTAGAGTCTGCATTGGTACAATTAGAAGAAGCATATGTAAACGGAAACCGTGAACATCGCTTACCACATGTAGCCAATATTTCATTTAAATATGTAGAGGGAGAAGGATTGTTGATGGGCTTTAATAAAAATATTGCTTTATCATCTGGATCTGCTTGTACATCTGCTTCATTAGAGCCTAGCTATGTATTAAAAGCCTTGGGTTTAGGTGATGATTTAGCACATAGCTCATTAAGATTTGGGTTAGGAAGATTTACTACCGAAGACCAAATTGACTATACCATTAAATCAGTAAGTGAAACCGTATTGAAACTAAGAGATATGAGCCCATTATGGGAAATGTTTAAAGAAGGAGTAGATATGGATAAAATTGAGTGGGCGCACCATTAATAGTGGCTTGAATCCCTCCATAAAAACAAAACATTCAATAACAAAATTTAAATAAACATACCATGGCATATTCAGAAAAAGTAATTGATCACTACAGTAATCCTAAAAACGTAGGAACACTTGACAAATCTAAAACCAATGTAGGTACAGGTTTAGTAGGTGCACCTGAGTGTGGAGACGTAATGCGTTTGCAAATTGAAGTGGACGATGCTTCTGGTGTTATTACCGATGCTAAATTCAAAACCTTTGGTTGTGGATCTGCTATTGCATCTTCATCTTTAGCTACAGAATGGTTAAAAGGTAAAACTTTAGATCAGGCAGTAGCCATTGACAATATGGAGTTGGTAGAAGAATTAAACTTGCCTCCAGTAAAAATCCATTGCTCTGTATTGGCTGAAGACGCTATTAAAAGCGCTATCAACGATTACAGAAAAAAGAATGGCTTAGAAGAGTTGGTGTTCGAAGAAAGAATTCACTAATACCATAACACAATAGTATGAGCGAAACAGCAACAGAAAATAGTATTTACGTAAGTGAAAAAGCAAAAGCCAAAGTAAAACAGCTGATGGAAGAAGCAGGTGTGGACGGAGATGAAAGCTATTTCTTAAGAGTAGGAGTGGTAGGCGGTGGTTGTTCAGGGTTAAGCTATAAGTTAGACTTTGACAACGAAGTAAAACCGATGGACCAAGTGTTTGAAGACAATGGAGTAAAAGTAGTCACCGATCTTAAAAGCTTTTTATACTTAGTAAATACCGAACTAGATTTTTCTGATGGATTAAATGGTAAGGGATTTTATTTCAGTAACCCCAATGCCAGCAGAAGTTGTGGCTGTGGCGAAAGTTTTGCGGTTTAGTTGGCAGAAAGTCTGCTTCCGATACCTACTTTCCTTTTTCGTGAGTCACTTTGTTAAATAAATTTAATTGCTATAGTAAAACCCCGATTCGTCGGGGTTTTTGCATATAAAAACTTTAGTTTTGAGGCATGTGGATGATCTGTAAAAAAGAGTGGCAACAATTTTTTGCTTCCTTAACCGGATACTTGGTGCTGGGCGTTTTTTTAGGGCTCACGGGGCTCTTGTTTTTTGTTTTCCCCGATACCAGTTTACTCAATTTTGGATATGCGAGCTTGGCTCCTTTTTTTCAGTTAATGCCTTGGTTGCTCTTGTTTTTAATACCGGCAATTACCATGCGAAGTATTTCAGAAGAAATACGAACAGGTACCTATGAAATATTACAAACGCTCCCACTTAGTATCAGACAAATCATTCTTGGAAAATATGTAGGTGTATTATTCATTGTATTGGTTGCATTGGCGCCCACCATTATTTATGCATTTTCTATGCAAGCCCTTAGTATTACAGGTGGCATTGATATTGGCGCAACAATTGGTAGTTATATCAGTTTGTTTTTATTGGCAGGGGTATTTGCCGCCATTGGTATTTATGCAAGCAGTGTAACCAATAATACCATTGCTGCATTTGGTTTAGGAGGCCTACTCTCTTTTGCTTTGTTTGCCGGATTTACAGCTGTAGCCAAACTATCTTTATTTAGTGGTGGAGCAGATTATTATATAGAATTAATGGGCATTCAACTGCATACAGCCAATATCAGTAGGGGTGTTTTAGCAGCTTCAGATATTATTTACTTTATTGCAGTGATTGGTTTCTTTCTGTTTATCACTCAATTGCAATTAACCCAATCTTCAAAAAAATTAGCAAGGTTATTGGCTGCAATTGCCCTATTGGTAAGCATTACAGTGGCAGGGTCATTCATCAGCAATCGATTGGATTTAACAGAAGATAAAAGATTTACACTCAGTAGTTCAACTGTTGAGTTGTTAGAAAAAATAGATTCTACTATAACAGTAGAAGTTTTTTTAACGGGAGAATTACCCGCTGATTATAAAAAGTTGAGCATTGCTACCAACGATATCTTGGCTTCATTTAACAACCATGCCAATAACCAAATTAGGATTGTTTTTAGAAATCCTGGTGAAGATTTGGCTAGTGATACCGCTAAAGCTATTCTGTACGACAGCTTACAAAAAATGGGCGTAGTATTTGAACAGGCATCAGTTGAACAATCTGCTGGCGATGCAACTTTGAACCAATTGATTATTCCAACTGCGTTGGTATACTATCAAAAAAATCAGTTACCCATTGCCGTAGATTTAAGAAGCAGCAGGAAAATATATAAACAGTTTAATGTACTTACCGAAGAGCCACAAGAAGATGTAGAAGCAACACGCAATGCAGCAGAAGCATTACTCGAAAATAAATTTGCAACTGCTATTGATAAGTTGATTCGAAAAGAAGTGCCCACTATCGCCTATGTAGTAGGAAATGGAGAACCCACCGATTTAACCGTGAACGATTTAGGAGAAAGTTTGCGCAACGATTATCGATTAGGCATTTTCGATTTAAAACAAGCTTATCCAGATGCAGCAGTGATTAAAACAATGATCATCGTAAAACCCAAGCAAACTTTTACAGAAGAAGACCTTTTAAAGCTTGACCAGTATGTCATGAATGGGGGTAATATCATTTGGTTCATAGACAAGCTGCATGCAGAGTTGGATAGCTTAAAAAGAACAGAAGGTCAGTACACTGCTTTTGATAGGGGCTTGGGCTTAGATCAATTGTTGTTTAAATATGGAGTTAGAATCAATGGAGATTTATTGCAAGACCTGAACTGTTCAAAGATTCCATTGGTGGTAGGAAAAAATCCGGATGGGAGCATTCGCATGCAGCGAGTGCCCTGGCCCTATTATCCCTTGCTATCAGCCAGAACACCCAATCCAATTTCGGCCAATTTAGATAGGGTATTGCCCATCTTTCCATCCAGTATAGATACGGTATTGGCAAAAGGCATACAGAAAACGATTTTGTTGGCTTCTGATACCAATAGTAGAATATTGCCATCCCCTGCATTGGTTTCATTAAATAGTGTACAAAGCCAAGAAGATTTGTACAGCTTCAATAAAAGTTTTGTGCCTGTAGCCGTTTTATTAGAAGGAACATTCAGTTCACTCTTTAGTAATCGATTACCCAAGGCAGTAATGGATTCGGTCAAAGCAAATACCGGAAAGCCATTTTTATCAAAAGCCACCAAAGCCGGAAGGCAGATTGTGGTAGCAGATGGAGATATCGTAACCAATGAAGTAAGTAATACCACAGGCCCACTGCCCATGGGCTTGATACAAATGGAAAATTATCGCTTTGCCAACAAAGCTTTTTTTCTGAATAGTATAGATTATCTTTCCTCCGATAATTCCTTGTATCAGAGTAGAAATAAAACAGTGGTTTTACGGTTACTCAACAAGCAAAAATTACAGGAGCAAAAAACATTTTGGCAATTGATCAATGTATTGTTACCAGTAGCACTGGTTTTGATTATAGGTTATTTATTTCAGTGGTGGCGTAAAAAGCGCTACAGCATTTAATATTGAAAGATTATTATGAACGCACATCAAATTGTTTATTTAGTATTTGGAATTGTATTATCGGTAGCATTGGTTTTTGACCTTGGGCTATTGAGTAAAAAAAATAAAAGCATTACCATCAAGCAAGCATTAAATCAAACCATTTTTTGGGTTGGCTTGGCGGTTGCATTTTTTGTATTTCTTTGGATAGAAGGACCAGCATTAGCAGCAGATAGTGGCGGTGCCGATGTGAGTAAACACCAATTGCCATTTGAGTTTTTAAGTGCCTATTTGATGGAGTGGAGTTTAAGCATTGATAATATTTTTGTGTTCATTTTAATTTTCAATTCATTTGGAGTAAAAGAAGCATATTATTCAAGGGTGTTGTTATTAGGAATTTTAATGGCCATTATTTTCAGGGTCATTTTTATTACTTTAGGAGTGGCACTGGTGGCTAAGTTTTCATGGTTGCTGTATATTTTTGGCGGGTTTTTAATATACACTGGCTATCATATGTTTAAAGCCAATGAAGAAGAACAGTTTGATCCACACAATTCAAAAATTTATAAGTTTTTAAAATCCTTCTTACCATTGGTTAACCACGACGGCGGTGGAAAGTATATGATCCGCGAAAACGGAAAGCCAGTTTACACTACTTTGTTTGTAGTGGTCATTTTATTGGCTGCTATTGATTTGGTATTTGCATTAGACTCTATTCCAGCAGTGATGGGTATTTCAAAAGATCCATTGATCATTTATACTTCTAATATTTTTGCAGTTTTAGGATTGCGTTCTTTATTCTTTTTATTAAGAGGCGCAGTTACCAAATTTGATTATTTGCAACAAGGTATTGCCATTGTATTGGTATTTATTGGTGTTAAAATGTTGGGCGAACACTACTTAAGTATGTGGATGAGTAAGACCAGTCAGGTAGCATTGTCATTGGGCGTAATTGTATTATGTATTTCAGGATCCATTTTATATTCTATTGTTTTAGAAAAAAGAGGAACCCCTAAAGATGTAATAGACGATTCTGTTAAATAACAATGATGCAGTACCTATTGAATGATATAGCAGCAATTTTGCAACAGCCTATGCAGGGCCAACGCAATGCAATTATTCAATACCTAGTAACCGATAGCAGAAATATAGTAGATCCTACACAGAGTATTTTCTTTGCCATTAAAGGACCAAGAAGAACGGGTACATCCTTTATTGCAGACGTTTACCAGCAAGGTGTGCGAGCATTTGTAATAGACGAACCCATTGATACGAGTGAATTTGCGGAAGGTGTATTTTTTCATGTGCCCAATACCATCAAAGCATTACAAACCATTGCAGCTTATCATCGAGCCAAATTTTCCATTCCAGTTATTGGCATTACCGGAAGCAATGGCAAGACTATTGTGAAAGAATGGTTGTACCAATTATTGCAACCCGATTTTAATATAGTAAGAAGCCCAAGAAGTTACAACTCACAAATAGGTGTTCCCTTAAGTGTTTGGCAAATGAATGAACAACACGAACTCGGAATATTCGAAGTGGGAATTTCAGCAAAAGGGGAAATGCAATCCTTAGCAGAAATAGTGCAACCAACCATTGGAGTGTTCACTAATATAGGTGATGCGCACAATGAAGGTTTTGCTAATGTAGAAGAAAAGGTAGAAGAGAAAACAAAATTATTTGCAGGTGCAAGTAAAATAATCATTGCGTCAGATTATATTCCAACGGCTTTAACAACAAAAGCAACTATTATTTCTTGGGGATCAAAGCCGCTGCCCAGTTCGGCAAGCCAAACAACTATCCGATTTCCTGATTTGCAGTTGATTTCGCAACAAAAAGAAAACAATAGTACCCAGTTGCTCTTAAAATACCAAGAAGAAGAATTTCAATTACAAGTCCCTTTCACAGACGAAGCTTCTTTACAAAATTTACTGACTTGCGTATTGGTATTATTGCAATTGAATTATCGTGTTTCGGTGATACAACAAAGGGTATTGCAGTTAACAGCAGTAGAAATGCGCATGCAATTGCGAAGAGCAATCAATCAGAGTTATTTATTAAATGACAGCTATAGTAATGATAAAATTTCCTTATCGTTGGCATTGCAATTTCTAAAAGAGCAAGCCAATCAACAACCCATTATTGCTATTGTATCAGATATTGTAAATACCGGAGAACCAGCGGAACAATTGTACCATCAAGTGGCGCAAATGTTCAGCAGCAGTGGTGTTAAACAATTGTTTGCAGTGGGTCCTGAAATCAGTCAGTATTTTGCAAAACACCAAAAAGACCATTTCCCATTTAGCATTCAATTATTTGCCAATACCCAAGAAGTGTTGCAGCATTTGCATGAGACCATGTTTCAGCAAAGCTATATCTTATTAAAAGGGGCTAGGAAATTTGCATTCGAGCAATTGGCACATTGGTTAGAACAACAAGTGCATCAAACCATCATGGAAATCAATTTAACTGCCATGGTGCATAATTTAAAAGCTTACCAGTCATTACTGCAACCCAATACCAAATTAATGGCAATGGTAAAAGCATTTGGTTATGGAAGTGGGGCAGGAGAAGTGGCCAGAAGATTGCAGCAACAACAGGTAGATTATTTAACAGTAGCATATGCAGACGAAGGGGTAACCCTTCGCAAAGCAGGCATCCATTTACCCATCATGGTAATGAGTGCAGATGAATATTCATTTGATGCAATGGTGAATTATTCTTTGGAGCCAGAATTGTTTTCTTTTCAAATACTCAAAGCATTTCATCAATATATTACCCAGCAAGGTTTGCAACAATACCCCGTGCATATAAAATTGAATACGGGAATGAATCGCTTGGGTTTTGATATTGCTGAAATAGATCAATTAGCCAACTGGTTAAGTAGCCAACAAGCGTTAAGGGTTAAATCGGTTTTGAGCCATTTGGCTGCAAGTGAAGAAGAGAAAGAAGATGCATTTACCCAACAACAAGTTGATCTTTTTAGTAGGGCTTGTAATACAATAGAAAGTGAATTGGGGTATGTTTTTATTAAGCATATTGCCAATACCGCAGCCATTCGACGCAATCCAAACTGGCAATTCAATATGGTGCGACTGGGAATAGGCTTATATGGTGGAGATAATATTCATCAAGCCAACTTGCCCTTACAAACAGTGGCTACGCTTAAAACAACAGTAGCACAAGTAAGGGCCATCAAAGCAGGGGAAACGGTGAGCTATAACCGATCGGGTGTTTTACAAAGGGACAGTATAATTGCAACGGTAAGAATTGGATATGCAGATGGCTACCCAAGAAGAATGGGAAATGGAGTAGGCAATATGTTTGTCAAAGGAAAGTTGGCACCAACAGTTGGTAAAATATGTATGGATATGTGTATGATTGATGTAACAGATATACCCAATGTGCAACCAGGAGACCCTGTAGAGATTTTTGGAAAACATATATCCATCCAAGATGTAGCCAAAGGAGCAGGAACCATTTCTTATGAAATCATGACTGGAATCAGCTTAAGGGTTAAGCGAGTGTATATTGAAGAATAATTATTTACAAGATTGTTTTTTTATATAGTCTGCTTGAATACTTCCTAAACGAACCGCGGTAGAAAAATCTGCGCAACTACCAGGTTTGTCGTTCAATTTTTGTTTTGCCAAACCTCGCTGTAAAAAAAAGCTAGCATCTTTATTATTAAACGTAATGGCTTTAGAATAAAATTTAATCGCATTCTTAAAGTCAGAAGCACTAAAGTAAGTGTTACCCAATTGAAAGAAAATAAACTCATTACTGTCTTCAATTTCAAGGGCATGATTCAAGTCTAAAATGGCAGCACCAGGGTTACCCAAAGCCAATCTGATATTGGCTCTAATCATATATGCTTCAGTAGCATTTTCGTCTTCATCAATGGCTTTGGTGCAGTCTTGTAGTGCACCATTAATGTCATCTAAACCCCTTTTAATTGAAGCTCTTAGTAATAACGCATCCACATAAGTAG
>JAGOGG010000077.1 GCA_017996795.1 Sediminibacterium sp.
CAATTCATCAATTGAATAATGTACAGTTATTTGAGCAGAAGATTGTTTGATACCCAATTCCCCAAAATCAATTTTTAATTGATACGCAGGTTTAATGGCTTCCGGAAAAGGATTTGCTTCAAGGATGGTGCCTGTTCTAATATCTATTTTTTCAAAATCTTGCCAGCTAATCATACAATCAATTCATCAATGAGTGCAACCAGTTGCAATAACTCTTGTTGTTTGTATTCTTGCTCTATTTTGCAAAAACACTTTGCCACTTCACCAATTAAATGCTTAATAATTTGCGGGTGGGTTTTGGGGACGAAGTAAGCGGGGTCTAATGAAGCACCAATTCTTTTGAGATAAGTTTCTATATCGGTATGTGAATAGGCTTGGCCATTGGTTGCATCTACAAAAAAATGAATTTGATCTCTGTATTGCGTGTTTGATTCATCCAATTCAAATTCCGAATTAAAGAAAGCAATGATTGATTGTTTGGGGATATTGATGATTCTTGCGTTTACTTCTAATTTTTCGCAAATGATTTGGTAGATAATACTATTGGCAATTGCATTCCCTTTTTTTGCTTCTAATACTTTATGCAAAAAAAAGTCATCTGGATTTTCATATTTAAGTTCAATCCCTTTTAAATGGTAATAATTATAAATGATACTACTTAATACATTGGCCTGCTCTAGTGGGGTAAGAAAACTATTCAATTCTAACCACACATTTCTTCTGATTTTTTCTATGTCTTGTAAAACAGGAGTAGTTTGTAAATCGGGATATTGAAATTTAGCCACCAATAATGCACCAAATAATAAATCGGGGCATGGGCTATTTACCCATTCGGTAAAATCGCTTTGTAGGTCGGTAAAATGTAACCGATGAATAATCATCTCAATTCTTTCCTGAATCTCTTCATTAGGGGTGGTTTCCCATAAGTGCTCTAGGTTCGGAATTACCGGTTTTCCATAGCCAACCAGTTTTTCTGTAACAGTTGTATAAACAACTTCATCTGGGTCATCTATGAGCGTGAACAGGGCATTTAATTCTTTGGTCTCCTGCATATTGAGCTTAAATTCTTATCAAACTAAATTAATTTTTGCTGAATAGTCAAGCATAAGTTATTCCCCTCTTGTGGATATATGTTTCATTTTATGCATAATAATTTGAACAGATAGTCGTTCAATTGTCATTTCTGCCTTAAATTAGTAATATTAACACCATAACTGATTGTTAAGGTTTACCTTTGCCACTATTAATTTTTTTGAATGAGTACATTTACTATCCCCAAATTTCCTGCTGTAAAGCAATCCCTTCACTTAGAGTTGAAAAAAAGAGTACAAGCCTATTTTGATGAAAGAGGCATTGATGCAACTGGAACTCCCAAATTATTTACGAAGGCAATCATTATGGTTATTGCTTTTGTGATTGTTTACACGCACTTAGTGTTTTTTACACCAGCTTGGTATTTTGCTATTGCTGAATGTATTTTATTAGGTGGGTTGGTTGCTGGAATCGGATTTAATGTAATGCACGATGGTAGTCACGGAAGTTTTAGCACCAATCGTTGGGTTAATAAAATTGCAGCATCTTCTATTAGTTTATTAGGGGCGAATCATTTTATGTGGAATATGAAACACAATATGATTCACCATAGTTTTACCAATATAGATGGAGTTGATGATGATATTGAAGTGGGCATTTTAATGCGTATGGCACCAACACAAAAAAGAATTGGCGCACACAAATTTCAGCATCTGTATTTCTGGGTACTTTATATGTTGTTGTATGTATTCTGGATTTTCTTTACAGACTATAAAAAATATTTTACTCAAAAAATTGGAAATATTCCTTTGAAAAAAATGAGCCTTTCTGATCATGTTGAATTCTGGGCTGTTAAAGTATACCATGCCGCAGTATTTATTGTAATACCTGTTGCCATTGTTGGTTGGGTAAATTGGGTGATTGGATTTGTTATCATGACTTTTTTTGCTGGATTTGTGTTAAGTATTGTATTTCAATTGGCACATACTGTAGAGCATACTGAGTTTCCTGTTGCAGACATTGAAACCCATAAATTGCCTGATGAATTTGCTGCTCACCAAATTAAAACCACTGCTAATTTTGCAACTAAAAACAAATTGATTAGTTGGTTAGTAGGAGGATTGAATTTTCAAATTGAGCACCATTTATTCCCTAAAATTTCACACGTTCATTATCCCGCAATTAGTGAGATTGTTAAGTCGGTGTGTAAGGAATATCATTTACAATATATTGAGTATCCTACCATGCGTAGAGCCGTAATTGCACACGTACGTTTCTTAAGAGAAATGGGTAGAGCTTAAAAAAAAACTCCGATCAATGATCGGAGTTTTTTTATGCTATTTTGATAAAAGCAATGATTATTTTTTAGCCCCTTTTTTAGTTGCGGCTTTCTTTGGAGCTGCTTTTTTAGTGGCTGCTTTTTTGGCTGGGGCTTTCTTAGTAGCCGCTTTTTTAGCTGAAACTTTTTTGGTAAATGCTCCTGGAACCTGTTCTTCTATTAAGCGTTTAACTTCTTCTAACTCAATATTGGCGATGGTTTCAGGTGTATATTTATTTCCGTCGGCCTGCTTTCCTAACTTCAACATCTTCTTTTGAAAACGAATGAACGGGCCCCATCTTCCATTTTCAATGGCTATTTTTTCTGCTGGCCATTGTTTAATAAAACGATTGGCTTCTTTTTCCATTTTCTTTTCAATCAATTCGTTAATGTCTTGTTGACTTAATGAATCAAAATTGTAGGCCCTTGGAATATTAATGAATAAGTCGTTCCATTTAATAAATGGTCCAAATCTTCCTTTTCCTTTTGTAACAGGCAGTTCATCATAAAATGCAACTGGTGCATCAGCAGCTTGCTTTTCTTTCAATAATTCAATGGCACGATTCAAATCCATTTCGTGTAAATCTTCTCCTTTAGGAATAGAAATGAATTGTTCTCCCAGCTTGATATAAGGACCGAAGCGGCCAATATTCACCGATAGTTCAGCGCCTTCGTATTCACCCAATGTTTTGGGCAATGAAAATAGTTCCATTGCTTCGTCCATTGATATGGTTTCTATACTTTGAGATTGTTTTAGTTTGGCAAATCGGGCTTTGTCGTTTTCATCACTGGTATTGCCAATTTGAACCATTGGTCCATAACGACCCATTCTAGCGATGACTCTTTTTCCAGAAACTGGATCAATACCCAATTCTCTTTCCCCTTTGGCGCGTTCTGCATTTTCTAGGGTATGTTCAATGGTTTCATGAAATGGTTTATAGAAACCATCAATCATATTGCTCCACTTTAAATTGCCTCCAGCAATTTCATCAAACTCTGCTTCAATTTTAGCTGTGAAACCAAAGTCCATTACTTTATTAAAGTGTTGCTTTAAAAAGTCTGTTACCACCATTCCTAAATCGGTAGGGAATAACTTGCTTTTTTCAGCTCCCGTATTTTCTTGAATAATTTCTTTTTCAATTTGATTATCGGGTGTAAGCTTTAAAATGGCTGCTGCCCTTTTGATTCCCTCTTTATCACGCTTTTCTACATAGTTGCGTTTCATAATGGTGGAAATAGTGGGTGCATAGGTAGACGGACGTCCAATGCCCAGTTCTTCTAATTTTTTTACCAAAGATGCTTCTGTATACCTGGCTGCTGGCTTTGTGAATTTTTCACTGGCATTCATGTATACAAAATTCAATTGTTCATTTACTTTAATGGGAGGGAGCATTCCTTCTGTACTTTCTTCATCTTCCTCGTCTTTGCCCTCCATGTACACTTTTAAAAATCCGTCGAACTGCATGACTTCTCCACTTGCAGTCAATAATTCTTTATTGGTGCTGATTTCAATTTTAGCAGTAGTTTTTTCAAATGCTGCGTCACTCATTTGAGAAGCGATGGTTCTTTTCCAAATAAGCTCGTACAATCGCTTACATTCATCGTCTTCTACAGTATGATTACTCATATAAGTAGGTCGGATGGCTTCGTGTGCTTCTTGCGCATTTTCATTTTTGTTTTTGAATTTGCGTGGTTGGTGATATTTAGCACCGTAGCTATGATTGATTTCCTTACTGATATCTGCTAAAGCGGTTTCACTTAAAGCAATACTATCGGTACGCATATAAGTGATCTTACCACTTTCATACAACTTCTGTGCAATCAACATGGTTTTGCTTACGCTGTATCCCATTTTGCGAGATGCTTCTTGTTGTAGGGTAGAAGTAGTGAAAGGTGCTGCAGGAGTTCTTTTAGCAGGTTTCACTTGTATATCTTTTACGGTATATCCTGCGTTTTTGCAAGTTTCTAGAAATGCTTCTGCTTCTTCCGTAGTATGCAATCTTCCAGGTCCTTCCGCTTTAAATTGAACAGGTTTGCCATTGATATCTGTTGCACTAAATATGGCTTCAATTTTATAAGAACTCTCTGTAATAAATTGGTTGATTTCGCGCTCTCTTTCTACTATTAATCTAACTGCAACACTTTGAACCCTTCCCGCGCTCAAGCTTCTTTGCATGCCAATCTTACGCCATAAAACCGGGCTCAGCTCAAATCCTACCAAACGATCTAAAACCCTTCTTGCTTGTTGGGCATTTACCAAGTTCATATTGATGAGCCTTGGGTTGTCTACCGCTTTTTTAATGGCAGGTGCAGTAATTTCATGGAAAACAATTCGCTTGGTTACTTTGGGATCAAGGCCCAACACTTCTGCTAAATGCCAACTGATGCTTTCTCCTTCCCGGTCCTCATCCGATGCAAGCCATACTTCGTCTGCTTTTTTGGCCATTTGCTTCAGTTCCTTTACCACTCTTTCCTTGTCGTCGGGTACTTTGTACCTAGGTAGATAGTGATTGTTTACATCAATGCCCATATCGTCCTTTTCAAGGTCTCTAATATGACCATAACAGCTTCTCACATCAAAATCCTTACCTAGAATTTTTTCAATGGTTTTTGCTTTTGCGGGCGACTCAACGATCAATAAATTTTTAGCCATGTACGAAATCCGGTCTACGGTTTTACTTCAATTATTAAGATCAAATGCATTGCAATATTAGGGGAAACAGTTAAATCACAAAAAATCTCCCTTTGCGGGGGATTGAATAAAGGATAGGATATGATCTCTTGAACTGGCTTCTTTATACACTTGATTATGCCCTAAACCCTTGGTAATAATGAATTCTGTGGAGGGGATGGTCTCATTTAATAAGGGTGCTACGTCTTCAAATGTACAGATGGCATCTGTTTCATCATGAATCCATAAAACCCTAGCATCCAAGGTTCTGACCACTCTGGCAACAGAAAAATAACTGATGGGCTTTCCCGCCAAATTGGTAACATATTGGTCAAAAGCCTGTCTTACAATAGGTTTAACCGGGATTTGTGTAAATAAGTTTTCAATAGCCCTTTTTGTTTCAGTTGCAGGGGCAATCAATACCAATTTTCTTTCTTTCGTATTGGTCATCAATTCCATGGCCAAAGCTGCAGCCAAGCCACCCATTGAGTGGGCAATAATGCCATACAAGGGCCCAAAATTTGCTTCAATGGCTAAAATGGTATCTCTATATATAAGCGCATTAATTTTTTTACCATCACTGATGCCATGTCCTGGGGCATCAAAAGCCAATACTTCAAAGCCCTCTTTTTTTAAGGATACTATATATTGCTCAAATTTATAAGAATAGCTACTGAAGCCATGTACAATCAATACTTTTCTGGCTTGAGCCAATTCAGATTTCCACTGAAAGCCCCTAATGGTGATTCCCCTTACTTCCACAGAAACAGGCAATGATTGATGAAAAACAGGGGGTATTTTAGGGTTTTTCTTCGATTTAAAAGGGGTACTGAACAAGTCAAAAGCCTCGGCAGCTGCTTTTTCAGGAGATACCATTCCGATGGTTCTAATTTTTGCTTTGTAGTATTTCAGCATGAGCCGCTGACTCAATTTCATCTTCATAATGCAAAGGTATTTAAATAAAATCTCTAAACTTTTTAGTAATAAATCGGTTAATACAACTTTTAAAATACTTTTGCCACCCAAACAGTGATTATGTATACTATTAAAATTGATTTTGAACAGAAAGGACTAGAGCGCATTGTCTTGACCAATATTGCACCCGATCAAAGCTTATTAGAAGTTTGTTTAGACAACGGGATTGAGTTACACCACAATTGTGGGGCTGTTTGTGCATGTAGTACTTGTCATTTATATGTGAATAATGGCGCAGCGCATTTAGAAGAACTAAGCGATAGAGAAGAGGACTTTATTGATAGAGCGGTGAATCCTAGAATTAACTCAAGATTAGGTTGTCAATGTGTGTTACAAGCAGGATCAGGAGAAGTTAGTATTACTTTGCCAGATCAAACCCAGTTTTTGGGAGAATAGTATATCAGTTAAATTTTTTAAAGAATTATTATGAGTCATTTTGAACCACCCATTAATTGGAGCGACCACGAAGATATTGCGATGAAATTATATGAGCGTTTTGGAGACGATTTTACCGAGGCTAAAATATACCGTATTCGATTTACCGATTTATTAGAGTGGGTATTAGCCATTCCTCGATTTGAAGGTACCAAAGAGCAAAGCACAGAAGGTCATTTAGAAATGATTCAAAGTGCTTGGGTATATGAGTGGAGAGACAATCAAAAATAACCATGCTGGAGCAATTCAACTATATCAATACATTCATTTTTGACGTGGATGGCGTATTAACAGACGGCTCATTATTGGTGATGCCGGATGGGTTAATGGCCAGAAGAATGAATATTAAAGATGGGTATGCGTTGCAATTAGCTGTTAAAAAAGGGTATCAAGTAATTGTTATCTCAGGAGGAAATTCCCCTGAGGTAAAAGATAGATTGAATAAGTTAGGAGTTCATGCTGTGCATATGCAAGTAACAGACAAACTGGGTTTGTTGAAATCTATTTTGACTGAATCTAATACTGCTCAAAATAGTTGCTTATTTATGGGCGATGATATACCCGATTTAGAATGCATGAAATGGGTGGGGCTTCCTGTTTGCCCAGCAGATGCTGTTTCCGAAATAAAGGAAGTTGCGCTATATATCTCCGCTATATCAGGTGGAATGGGCTGTGCAAGAGATGTGATTGAAAAAGTAATGAAGCTAAGGGGTGATTGGAATGAAGACTTTACAGTAAGAGCGCAATAATAGTTGTAACGCAGAATTAGTTGGAACAAGGAGTCAAATTTTTTACCATTTCAATTCAATCTTTTGAATTTAATCGCTGCATTTTTTCGCTTGGTAAGATGGCCCAATTTGGTGTTTATCATCATTACCCAATATCTATTTGAATGGTGTATTTATGCGCGCGTTTATCCTGTTGAATTTAAAGACTCCAATCATTTTCAGTTTTTGTTGATTTTACTTGCATCGGTATTTATTGCGGCTGCAGGGTATATCATCAATGATTATTTTGACCAGAATATAGATCAAATTAATAAGCCAGATAAAATGGTGGTGAATACCATCATCAACAGAAGATGGGTTATTTTTTGGCATATGGTATTGAGTTTGGCTGGATTATTTTTTACCATGTTTGCTTTGCCTATTCAACTTTTTTGGCACTTGGTATTGGGTAATTTATTGGCCATTCTTTTGTTGTGGTTTTATTCCACCAATTTTAAAAAACAATTATTAATAGGGAATATCATCATCTCCTTATTGACTGCATGGGTCATTCTAATTTTATTTTTTGCAAAATTTCCCTTGTTGATTCATGAGCTTTTATTGGTTGACCACGAAAAAATCAGGTTTTTCCGTCTATCTATTTTGTATGCTTCATTCGCATTTATCATTTCTCTTGTTAGAGAAGTGGTAAAAGACATGGAAGATATGGATGGCGATCAAAAATACGGTTGTAGAACCATGCCCATTTTATGGGGAATCAGAGCAAGTAAGGTATTTGTTGCCGTTTGGATGGTGGTATTAATTGCGGCCTTAATTATTTTGCAGATTTATGTATTAGGGTTGGGATGGTGGCATAGCGCATTGTATTGTATTTTATTGATTGTTTTACCCTTATTGGTAATCTTAAAAAAACTGTATCATGCCAATACAGCCAGCGACTATCATACCGTAAGTAGTTGGATAAAATTCGTCATGTTTACGGGTATTTTATCTATGCTTTTTTTTAGATTTTATTTATAACCAATATGATCAAAACACCTGTTATTCTTGCATCTCAAAGTCCGAGAAGAAAAACATTGTTAGAATGGGCAGAAGTGCCTTTTAAGGTTGAAGTGGTAGCTACCGATGAAAGTTTTGATGCCAATATGGAAGCGGAAAAAATTCCGATTCATATTGCAAAAGCCAAAGCAATTGCAGTAAAAAATAAACTGAATGCATCAGGAGAACCCATCAATAATATTATTTTTTTAGCAGCAGATACAGTAGTTGTTTTAGAAAATGAAATCATCAATAAGCCAGCAAATAGGGAAGAAGCCATATCGATGTTACAAAAATTATCGGGTCAGCACCATCGGGTAATTACAGGGGTAGTCATTTTATTAAATGAAATAGAAGTAGCTTTTTCAGAAACTACCCACGTGCAATTTCATCCCTTAACCTTACAGCAAATTGAATATTATGTAGACCATTACAAGCCCTATGACAAAGCAGGGGCATATGCCATACAAGAATGGATTGGGGTGATTGGAATTGCCTCCATTACGGGAGACTTTTACAATGTAATGGGATTGCCAGTGAGTAGGGTGGTAAAAGAATTAACCACCCTAGATCATCTAGCAAGTTAATATAGCATGCCCCGGGTAATATTGGGCAGCAAATAAGGTTTTGCCAGTATCTTTTACCAGTTAAACTTCAGGTCTAGCTCTACGTCTGGATGTAATGTTCTTTCTACGGGGCAAGTTCTTGCAGTATTTTCGAGTATGGTTTTTTCTTTGTCGCTTAAGTGTTTAAGTGATGCAGGAAATTGAATATGAATAACGATTTTACCGATTCTTCTAGGGTCACTGTACATGACTTTAGTAACATCGGCCTTAGTGCCATCTAGTACAATATTATCCATTGATTGGGCTTTAATACCCATGGTGGTAATCATACAAGAGGCCAAAGCGGTAGCTACTAAGTCGGTTGGAGAAAACCTTTCGCCCTTTCCCTTGTTATCGGTAGGTGCATCGGTTTCAATAGCAGATCCGCTTTGTAAATGGGTGGCTGTGGTTCTAAGGTCGCTGGTATAAATAATTTGTGAAGTCATTGCATCAATTTTGCTTTAAATTTACCTATAACAAACCAAATGGAAGTGAAGAAACTATTTTTTGTGGTTTTCCTATTGTCAGGAACAGGATTAATGGCTCAGAAAAAACAACCTTCTGAATCTGCTGTGCAGCGTGCGCAAAAGAAGGAAGAGCGCAGAGAAAAAATTAATCAACTCATTAAGCAAGAAGAAGAGGGTGCGCTGATATTCAATAAGCAAAATGCATTCAGCATTAATTTGAATACAGACGGATGGGGATTGAAGTTTGAAAAAGGGAAATATAAAACCATTACCAGTACCAACTTGATGTGGTTAGAATTTGGAGAAAGAAAACATCCCAAAGAAGAGCGCATTCCCACATTGTCTTCTTCCGGTGGGTTTATTTTAATATCCAATTATATCTATGGAAAGCAGAATAATTTTTATTACCTCAACCTAGGTTTTGGGAAACAAAAATTAATAGGTGGCAAGGGAAATAAAAATGGAATTGCTGTTTCAGCTATTTATGGTGGCGGCATTACTG
>JAGOGG010000261.1 GCA_017996795.1 Sediminibacterium sp.
ACCTTTAATAGCAGCTTCAATGGGAGACATGCCTTCTTCTACTTTTTTGAAGATGTTTTCGGTTACAACGATTCCATCATCAACAACCAAACCTGTTGCAAGTACGATGGCTAAAAGTGTTAATACATTGATAGAAAACCCAAACAACCACATGATAAAAAAGGTAGCAATCAATGAAACAGGAATATCTATTAATGGTCGAAATGCAATGGACCAATCTCTAAAAAATAAGTAAATGATTAAAATTACTAATAGAATTGAAATTCCTAAAGTTTCTGCAACTTCCAAAACAGATTTTTTAACGAAAATAGTATTGTCAATGGCGATATTCAGGTTGACATCTTTGGGCAAATCTTTTTTTAAGGCTTCAAATTTTTTGTAAAATTCTTTCGAAATATCTAGGTAATTGGCTCCAGGAAGAGGCACAATTGCCACACCAACCAAAGGCAGACCTGATTGAGACAGTTGGGTTTCAAGATTTTCTGGACCCAATTCGGCCGATCCAATATCACTGAAACGAACTGTTTTAGCTCCGTCAGTTTTAATAATAATGTTATTGAATTGTTCAGGCTTATTAAGATTACCGATAGTTTTTACAGTAAGTTCCGTATTGTTGCCAGTTAGTTTTCCAGATGGTAATTCTACATTTTGTTGATTTAGGGCATTTTTAACATCAGAAACGGTACAGCCGTAAGCAGCCAATTGTATAGGGTCAATCCAAAGGCGCATAGCATATTTCTTTTGTCCCCATATTTGAATTCCACTAACCCCTGGAATAGTTTCCAATCTTGGACCAATAACATTCTCCGCATAATCGCTGAGTTCTAAAGCATTTTTAGTATCACTTTGAATGGTCATTGAAATGATGGCATCAGCATTAGCATCAGCTTTTGAAACAACAGGAGGCGCATCAATGTCTTTAGGCAAACTTTTAGCGGCTATAGACACCTTGTCTCGAACATCATTGGCAGCAGTTTCTAAATCTTTATTCAAGTTGAATTCAACAGTAATGTTACTTGTGCCTTGAACACTTGAAGAGGTAATATTCTTAATCCCGTCAATAGAATTGATGGCTTTTTCAATAGGTTCTGTAATTTGCGATTCGATAATATCGGCATTAGCTCCAGCATAATCGGTTCGAATGGATATCTGTGCAGGGTCGATGGAGGGGAATTCTCGAACTCCTAAAAAAGTATAGCCTATGACACCAAACAAAATAATAGTTAAGTTGAGTACAATAGTAAGTACTGGACGTCTGATGCTAAGCGTGGATAAACTCATTAAATTTAAGATTTTTAAGATGCAATCATTTTAGTTTTACGCTCACTTCTGTATCTGCTTTCAATGTCATAACACCTGAGGTAATTAGGGTATCTCCAGCTTTTAAACCAGATAGCACCAAGATGGAAGCATCAGTACGAGTAGCGGTTTCCACCATAACTTCCTTTGCTTTCCCTTGTTCTGTAATGAAAACTTTTTTACCATTTTGAACTGGCACAATAGCTTCCGAAGGAACGACAATAGCTTCTTTAATACTATTTAAAGGCAATTCAACGTTTGCAAAAGTACCTGGAAACAAGGCGCCATCACTATTTTCTGCGATGGCTCTAACTTGAAGAGTTCTGGTTGTAACTTCGATTCCAGGTTCGATAGCATAAATTTTTGCAGCATACCTTTTGGGTGAATTGGCCACTGTGAAATTTAGAGTAGTGTTCATTTTAATTTCAGAGGCATATTTCTCAGGAATTGAAAAAGTGATTTTCAATCGACCGCTATTTACCAAATTAGCCACTAAAACCGAGGGAGTAATATAGATTCCTGGAGAAATATTTCGCAAACCAATTTTTCCTGCAAATGGCGCTTTTACAGCTGTTTTCCCAATTTGTGCGTTAATTAATTGACTTTGGGCTTGGGCTGATTTTAATTCGGCTCTGGCGACATCATATTCTTCTTGACTGATGGCTTCTTTTTGGAGTAGTAATTTGGCGCGACGCTCGTTTTCAGAGGCTAATCCTTCTTTAGTTTTGGCTTGACCCAATTGCGCTCTAAGTTCCACATCATTTACTTTGAACAACAATTGTCCTTTACTCACAGTACTTCCTTCTTGAAAATTGATGCTTTGCACAATACCGGAAACCTCACTTCGAATTTCTATTTGTTCATTGGCTTCAATAGAACCAGAAAGTGAGAGATTGTTATCAAATGTTTGCAATTTGACCAGCATTCCAGCGACGTTTATCACTTTATTTTTTCCACCTTTATCTTCGCTATTGTTATTCTTCTTTTTATTTTCAGAAATCCGATAACCAATAAATGCAGTAAAGCTAACAAGGAGTAGGGTATATACAATGTATTTTACTTTCATAAAGCGTAGAATAAGGAGTAGAGGGCAAATTTAGGTTTTACTAATTGGAAAATTCTGACTGTTAAATTTTATTTAACAGTTGAGCTAATAAAATTTAACTCTAAATTTAACTGATATAATTCCAAATGGTTGCCTTCTTAGACAGTTCCAAAAAAACGGCTCTCAAAGTAGCATGTTCTGGTTTTTCCATCGGGGCATCGTCTTTTAATAGTTTTACAGCCTGATGCCTAGCTAAAAGTAAGATATCTTTATCACGAACAATGTCAGCAATTTTGAGGGTTAATATTCCGCTTT
>JAGOGG010000262.1 GCA_017996795.1 Sediminibacterium sp.
TCGATTCCGCAATTAATGGTGAAAGACCAGCCAAGATTTGCATATAGAGGAATGCACTTAGACGTAGCGAGACATTTTTTCCCTGTAGATTTTTTGAAAAAATACATTGATTTTATTGCCATGCATAAGATGAATACTTTTCATTGGCATTTAACTGAAGACCAAGGTTGGAGAATTGAAATCAAAAAATATCCCCGGTTAACTGAAATAGGTGGATTCAGAAATGGAACAACGATTGGTAGGTATCCTGGAACAGGCAATACCAATACACGATATGGTGGTTTCTATACCCAAGCGCAAATAAAAGAAATAGTTCAATACGCTGCAGACAGATATGTTGAAGTGATTCCAGAGATTGAGTTACCTGGTCACTCATCAGCAGCCATTGCAGCTTATCCTGAATTAAGTTGTTTCCCAGATTCAAGTACCAAAGTACCTGCTAAAATTGCTTGGAACGGAACCACCAAAGGAAAACAAGTACAACAAACTTGGGGCGTTTTTGAAGATGTATTTGCACCCACTGAAACTACTTTTAAATTTTTAGAAAATGTATTTGATGAAGTCATCCAATTATTTCCCTCAAAATATATTCATATTGGTGGAGATGAGTGCCCCAAAGAAGCATGGAAAAAATCGGCTTTTTGTCAACAGTTGATTAAAGAAAAAGGACTAAAAGACGAGCACGGATTACAAAGTTACTTTATTCAGCGAGTGGAGAAATACTTGAACAGTAAAGGAAAGCAAATCATTGGATGGGATGAAATCTTAGAAGGTGGATTAGCCCCTAACGCAACAGTAATGAGTTGGAGAGGTGAACAAGGAGGAATTGAAGCAGCCAAACAAAAACACAACGTGATCATGACCCCAGGAGGTTGGATGTATTTTGATCATAAACAAACTAAGAATGAAGACTCAGTGACTATTGGCGGTTATACGACTGTTCAAAAAGTGTACAGTTATGATCCAATCCCTAAAGCACTTTCAGAAGAAGATGCAAAATATGTTTTAGGAGCACAAGCCAATGTTTGGACAGAATACATGACCAATTCCTCTAAAGTAGAATACCAAATTTTTCCAAGAATGAGTGCATTAAGCGAAGTTCTTTGGACTCCTAAGGAGCAAAAGAGCTGGCCTGATTTTGAGAAAAGATTATTGAATCAATTCAAACGATTGGATTGGTTAGGATTCAACTATAGCAAAGCCTATTTTGACCCAGCCAATAATACACCTGCCACAACCAAAAAGCCTTAGATAACCGCAAAAAACAGCGGATTTAATGCAGATTTATGAAGCTTTAACGTATATTAGCCATGCAAAACAAGTTAAATATGGTAGACTCATTTGAGAAGATTGAAGTGAAAATTTATCCAACCGCAGTGGAGGGTTCAGTATATGCAGCCCAACAAATTGCTGATTTAATTAAACAAAAAGCTTCCAAAGGAGAAATGTTGGTGTTGGGCATGGCAACTGGCTCTACCCCTATTAAAATGTATGCAGAGTTAGTAAGATTGCATCGAGAGGAAGGGTTGAGCTTTAAAAACGTCATTACATTTAATTTAGATGAATACTATCCAATAGATAAAGACGCCTACCAAAGCTATTGGAGCTTTATGCATAGAAACTTATTCAATCATGTAGATATTGACCCTAAAAACATTCATTTACCAAATGGGAATGCGCCCAAAGCGGAAATGAAAAATTACTGCGCATCTTATGAACAAGCCATAGAAGCAGCAGGAGGAATTGATTTACAAATTTTAGGAATAGGACAAAACGGGCATATTGGTTTTAACGAGCCAGGATCGAGCATCTTGTCTAAAACAAGATTAGTGAATTTAGAAAACAGCACTCGATTGGCCAATTCCTATGAATTTGAAACAATCACTAAAGTTCCGAGATTGGCCGTTACCATGGGGATCAGTAGCATTTTAAAAGCTAAGAAGATTATTTTATTGGCTTGGGGAAACAAAGCAGGTATTGTTGCAAAATCAGTAGAAGGAAATGTTACAGAGAGTATTCCTGCAAGCATTTTACAGCAACACAACGACTGTACCTTTGTGATTGACCAGGCAGCTTCAACAGAACTTACCAGAATTAAATCACCATGGTTAACAGGAGATTGTATTTGGACCAATGCCATGATTAAAAGAGCTGTTGTAAACCTTGCACTCAAACTCAACAAATCTGTACTTAGCTTAACCAGCTTAGACTATACTGAAAATGGTTTATCCGATTTATTGGTTGAACAGGATGATGCATATGAAATAAATCTACAGGTATTTTATATGCTAAGGGATACCATTACTGGATGGCCTGGTGGAAAACCCAACGCAGTTATTCCAGCACACCCTGAAAGATCTGAACCGCACCCCAAGCGATGCTTAATATTCTCTCCGCATCCAGACGATGATATCATTAGTATGGGCGGAACATTCATGCGATTACACGATCAAGGACACGAAGTACACGTGGCTTATCAAACAAGCGGAAACATTGCAGTTACAGATGAATTTGTGACCCGATTTATAGATTTTGCTGTTGGCTTCGAAGAAATGTTTGGGATGGACAATAGCAAGAGCATTGAACAGCTTTCTTCTGCAGAACAGTTTATTTCTTCTAAGAAGAAAGACCAAATGGATACCAGAGAAATTAGGG
>JAGOGG010000078.1 GCA_017996795.1 Sediminibacterium sp.
GTCTATAACTACTTAACATAAATGCAGTATACCCACTTTGGGTCATACCAATTAAAGCATTGGCAGAAACATCTTCAGCCATTTTAGCTGCATTATAACACACTGCATCACTATAAAAAGATGGTGAATGTGGTTGAGGTTTTAAATCTTCAGAACGATTGTATCTATATTCCTTCTTTTCTACTTCTGCAATAATTTTACGCATGGTTTCCACTACCAGGGCTGGATGTTGACCAGCCGCTGTTTCACCACTTAACATAACTGCATCTGCACCCTCTAACACCGCATTGGCTACGTCGGTGATTTCGCTTCTGTTTGGCTTTACTCTGTCGATCATGCTCTCCATCATTTGGGTAGCTACAATTACAGGCTTAGCACGGTGAATACATTTACGGATTAATTCTTTTTGAATCAAAGGAATTTGTTCTACTGGAAGCTCAACACCTAAGTCTCCACGAGCAACCATGATGGCATCACTTTCTAAAATGATATCACGAATATTTACCAAGGCTTCTGGTTTCTCTATTTTCGCTATGATTTTAGTTTTGCTTTTTTTCTCGTCTAATTTGCTTCTTAGAATAACGATGTCTTTCACACTTCTTACAAAACTTAAAGCAACCCAATCGCATTGTTGTTCAATGATAAACTCTAGGTCAATTAAATCTTTTTCTGTAAGTGCAGGTAATGAAATTTTTGTATCAGGTAAGTTTAATCCCTTTTTTGAAGACAAAATTCCTCCTAAAGTAACTACCACTTTAACGTCACCATTCTTTTCAATACCAGTTACTTTTACTTCAATTTTACCATCATCAATCATAATTAAGTTTCCTAACACCACATCGCCTGCTAGGTTAGGGTAGGAAACATAAATTTTTTCTTTTGTGCCAATGCATTTTTCATTGGTAAAAGTGAGAATATCTCCCACTTGTAAGTCCAAAGAATTGTTTTCAATTTCACCTACCCTTAGCTTAGGACCTTGTAAGTCGGCAAGAATGGCAATATTATAAGGTTGGGTCTTATTAATATTTCGGATATGTTCTATAATAGCCAGTTTATCTTCATGACTACCATGTGAAAAGTTTAACCTGAATACGTTTACACCCGCTTTCACCAAATTTAATAATTGGTCGTAAGAATCGCATGCTGGACCAACAGTTGCAACAATTTTAGTCTTGTGCATCACGTGTTTAACGCCAGCTTCTCTGTCCATCTCTTTGTGTAAGTACTTCTCTAAATTTTTTGACATTGTATTGTATTAATTTTTTGTTGGGGGTTAGCTAGCTAATATTTTTACAATTCTTAGCCAATCTTCTGAAATCTTTTGTTTTGCTTTAATTGCGTGGTCTAAAGGAGTGTAATGTAATTGATTGTTTAGAATACCTACCATTACATTATTGGTACCATTTAATAAACATTCCACTGCAGCAAATCCCATTCTGCTAGCAATTAGTCTGTCTAAACAAGTAGGGGAGCCTCCTCTTTGTATATGACCTAAAATACAAACTCTTGTATCTGCACTTGGGAGTCTTTTTTTAACAATGCTTGATATTTCATTGGCACCATATTTATCACCTTCGGCAACAACTATGATATTCACCAATTTCTTTCTCTTTTCTTGTTCAGATAAAGACTGAATCAATTCTTCTATATCGGTTTCGGTTTCTGGAATTAATATATTTTCTGCACCAGTGGCAATACCACTGTGCAAAGCAATATATCCTGCATCTCTTCCCATTACTTCTACAATAAATAAACGGTCATGGGCATCTGCGGTGTCCCTGATTTTATCAATTGCTTCTACTGCTGTATTAACTGCTGTATCAAATCCAATGGTGAAGTCGCTACCTGCGATGTCTTTATCAATCGTTCCAGGGAGGCCAATACAAGGAATGTCAAATTCGTTGCTAAATTTTTGGGCACCTTTAAAACTACCATCTCCTCCAATAATGACCAAACCGTCTATGCCTCTTTTTCTAAGGTTCTCGTAGGCGAGTTTTCTACCCTCAGCTTCCATAAACACCATGGATCTGGCTGTTTTTAATATAGTGCCGCCCCTTTGTATAATATTTGCTACCGATCTAGAGTTCATAGGATGAATATCATCATCTATCATACCACTGTATCCTCTCATGATACCGAACACTTCTAATCCATTGTAAATTCCTGTTCTAACTACAGCTCTTATGGCAGCATTCATTCCTGGTGCATCACCGCCGGAAGTTAGTACCCCAATTTTGCTTACTTTTTTACTGCCCATGTTTTTCAATCTCTTTAATTATCAGACAATCTTAATGTGTACTGTATACACGGAATTCCAAAAATACGAATTTGAAAGCACATAGCCTTGTAGTGTTCTTATCTGATTTTTCGTAGCATTGCTGTATGAAAATTGTCGTTACAGGAGCCAACGGATTTACAGGTCAACATACAGTTCAATACCTTGCTAGCAAAGGGTTTGAGGTATTTGCCCTTTCGAGGGGTAAAGCTCGGTTGGCTCATCATCCCTCCATACAGTATCATGCTTGCGAACTAACGAATGTTAGTTCAGTTGATGAGTTAATCAACCAAATTAAGCCGGATTGGATTATTCATATTGCTGCAATGAGTAAACCTGATGAATGTAATAATGAACGGGAAAATTGTTTGTTACACAATGTACAAGCAACCATTTATTTAGGTGAAGCTGCAAATAGACATCAGTCTAAATTCATTTATTTTTCAACTGATTTTATATTTGGTGAAAATGGCCCACATGGGGAAGATGATATAACTGGTCCGCTTAACTTTTATGGGGAGAGTAAGTTGCAAGCAGAAAATTGGGTGAAGCAATATGTACCCAAGGCTGTAATTGTGAGGCCTGTATTTATTTATGGTCCTGAATTGCCAGGTTCTCGACCAAGTTTTATTCAATGGGTTCAAAAGCAACTCATTCAAGAAAAATCAATCAAAGTAGTGAATGACCAAAAAAGAACGCCTACTTATGTGTTTGATATTTGCCAAGGAATCGAAACAATCATTCTTGGCAATCATGAGGGGATTTTTCATTTAGCTGGATCAGAAATTATTACTCCATACCAAATGGCTGTTGAAGTAGCCAATTGCTTATCATTAAACATCAACTTAATTGAAGCCGTGGATAGCACTACTTTTCCTGAGCCAGTAAAAAGAGCCAAACAGTCTGGGCTTAAAATTGATAGAGCCCAAGCTATATTAAATTACAAACCCCACTCGTTTGCAGAGGGGGTTCGTAAAAGTTTTTTAGCCGACCAATTATTGAATAACTAGCCATATTTATTTTAGGGGTAAAAATATTTCCGCCATCATACAACGTGCACTTCCACCACCATTGGTTTCAATGGTAGTAATATCGCTATGTATGATTTGATTAAATGAATGAATGGTTTCAATTTGTTTGGGCGTTAAAGCATGATAGGCTTGGCTAGACATCACTAAGAATTTTTGACCTTTGGAATTATGCACTTGTAGCATATTTCCGGCAAAGCGATTCATTTGATTAAAGTCAATTTCAATAATAATTTTTCCAGAATCAATAATTGATTGTTTTACTAAATGTTGCTCATTTTGGTCTTTGATGGAATCTAAGCAGATGACTACATAATCATCGGCAACGCACATCATCACATTGGTATGGTATATTGGTGCACCAGCTGCATCAACTGCAATAAAAGATACTCCCTTATATTGCATGGTTTCACAAAATTCATCTAATACCTTTTGATGGGTTCTTGGTGAAAGACATGCGTAGGCAATTTTCTTTTCTCTGTCTAATACCATACTACCCGTTCCTTCTAGAAAAACTGCTTCCTTTTCATGTGCAGTAAAATCATTGGTATGGGCAATCAAAAATTTATGCTGTATGGCGGTTAAAACAGAAGGTTTTCTTTCTAGTCTTCTATTGGTTGCAAACATGGGGTAGAGGCAAATACTACCGTCATTGTGAAATGAGATCCAGTTATTCGGAAAAATAGAATCCGGTGTATGTGGATCAGGAGTGTCTTCTACAACTGTTACGTCAATATCATGCGCTCTTAGTACCGCAATGAATTGTTCAAATTCTTCCCTGGCTTTTGCTTGCACATTTGCTTGGCCCGATTTGTTTTGAAAACTATTGTTAACCGCTGTTTCAGCATTAAAGCTAAAATGAACGGGTTGTATCATTAATAAGTGACTAGTATGTTGCATAATTGATTAATTAATAGGTTCTCTCCATAATGGCATACTCATACAATGAAATCCTCCTCTTGCTCTAGACAATTCTGCAGAGGGCATTAAAATAAAAGTGTCTTTAATTTGATCAATTGTAATACTGTTGTTTTCTAATTGTTGTAATAATTCTTTCACTCCAATAATGGTAAAACCAGCATTTCTAAACGCTTCAGTGGTTTTATCGTTTCTGTCATAACCCAATACCACTCCTTCTTTTAATGCCAATAAATTACATGAATCGGTCCATTGTTCTCTTGCGCTATAAGGGAATTCGTTGTTACCTGAAAAAATGAAACGCACTTCACCGGTACAGTTTAAATCTGTTTTACTAATATCAACCAACAGATCTTCTAAGCTTTCAAATGAAATTGGATTTTCTGGATTGTTTCGATTGAACTGTAGGATTTTTATCTTTTCTTCTTTCTTTATTTCCAATATTCTTTCAACAGCTGATTCGTCTTCATGCTTCACCGCTTTTCTAGAAAAATTTCCCAGCATCACCCATACATCTCTTTTTACTTGCGTAAATACCGTATCAATATGCATGTAATCTCTTTTCTTCGGAATTTTTACGATGGTTACTTTGTCCATTAGCTTCATTTCAAAAAGCGTTTGGGTTATTTTAACCGCTGCTTCCGATGATGTTCTTTCACTCACGCCAACCAAGATATGATTGTTGCTGACCACCATGATATCTCCACCTTCTAAAGTGATTTTTCTTTCGTCGTCTTCTTTAGGTAGTAAAAAACTATGGTGAGAATCGGATAATTCAATAATCTTATTGGTATAATCAGCAAAAAGGGGGTGGTTAAAGAAAATATATTTAGCCAACAAAGCTTCTCTTGTTCTTGCTTTTTTTGCTGGCTTATTTAATAATACATGGTCTTTGATGGTAATACCAATATCCCTGGTAAAAATAAAATTGGGAATGGGTGCAAATAAAAGTTGTCTTTCTTGAGAAGTACCTGAAATCAGTGTTTTAGCTAATTCGGTTGGTTCATAATTCAAAAGTTCATTTTGAATTTGATAAGTGCAGCCTTCAATTGCACAAACAGAAGATACCAATTTGGTTTTGATATCTCCATTTTTCAAGAGTTCAGATAAAAGCCATTGTAATTCAATTACTTTATCTGATTTATAAAAGTCTTCGTGTTCAGGTTTGTAAAATCCACGATTGTTTTGAGTGCCATCAATCTCATTTAATTTCCCTTTTATTTTTTCAGGATCTAAAAAGTATAATAAGATTTTTGTGTAATAATCGTATTCATCCTTTCTAATAGTATCTAAATGAACAATGTCTTCAAATAACCAGTCTTGGGCCTTGGATGGAACCACTTTACCTAGCCCACTGTCTGGGCTATGTACCAATAATCGTTTTAGCGTGCCAATTTCAGATGTGACAGAAACTTTCATATACAATATTTTATAAAATGCGTGAATGGATATAATGGTGCTTCCAATAATTTTTAATCAGTGGAAGTAGATTATTCAATACCTATAAATCAAGGAAATGATTTTTATTAACTTATTTTAAAGTCCCTTCAATGATCGGGCATTGGGTTCAAGCCCCTGTACATCCAAGCAAAATGAGATGTCAAAAAAGATATGGTGGAACAATGGTTCACTACACGCAAATTACTATTTTATTGCAAATGGCAATTTCCCATTCAGGCTGCCCGTAGATTTTAAGGGTTTAAAACGTACAAACATGTCTTCGCTGTACCATTTCTCTTGGTGGGTTTTCTTCACAACTTCAGCATGTTCCTTCATCTTATATGCAAATTGTCGCATCTGTTCTTTGCTTTCCCAAATGCTAAATGTGGCCTGCTTAATCCATGGGACTTCGCCTATTCCTATGGAAGTAATGAAACCGTTGGCGCCAGCCATTTGTTGCGCAATGGAATCTACATGAGACCAGAAACGTCCAAGTTGTGAAGGTCTAATAGTGGCCCTTGTAAGAATTCCAATTGCGCCTTCATAGTCGGATTGTTTGGGTAAAACGCCAAATACTTCTTTCCCATCCCAAGTGCCATGTCCTTCAATAGGGGCTAATTGGAGTTCCCATATTTCCACTCCAAAAACTTTCCACCATATTTTAATGAAAGAAGGTCGATAGCCAGCATCGACAGCTGTTCCAATGGTTAATAGTGCCCATTGTCTCCAATCAGGCGTTTTATCGAAAGTGCCATTTCTGCCGCATCCCATTAATTTATAGAATTTAATCTTGCTGCTTAGCCAAAGTGGAAGTCTAAACAAAGCCATTGATAAAAATCCAGCCCAACCTAAATAACGGGGGTATCTAACTATACTTAAAGTAGCAATCATACATTAAATTAAACTAATTTTCGGCAATGAAATGGGTCATCCAACATATCAAACAATTGGTTAACACAAGAACCAATTCAATAGTTGTAAGAGGAGCAGAACTTTCACAACTTCCAATTATTGATCATGCATTCCTTGTAATTGAAAATGGGATTATTCAAGCATATGGATCAATGCATGAATTAACAACGGAACATACTAGTGGGGCTGAATGGATTGATGCCGCCGGCTCAACGGTTCTGCCTTGTTGGTGCGATAGCCATACTCATTTGGTTTTTGCAGCCAGTAGAGAGGAGGAGTTCGTGCATAAAATTAACGGATTATCCTATGCTGAAATTGCAGCAAAAGGGGGAGGAATACTCAACTCTGCTCAAAAAATTGCCCTTGCATCTGAAGATGAATTGTATGAACAAGCAATGGCTAGGTTACACCATTTAATGAAGCTTGGAACGGGTGCAATTGAAATTAAAAGTGGCTATGGACTTAATACAGCCAACGAACTAAAAATGCTTCGAGTAATTAAACGAATTAAAGAAACAGCCCCCATACCCGTTAAATCTAGTTTTTTAGGCGCTCATACCTATCCATTGGATTTTAAAGAAAATCATGAAGGATATATCAAACAGATTATTGAGGAAATGTTGCCAGTGATTGCACAGGAAAAGTTAGCCGATTATATAGATGTTTTTTGTGAAGATGGATTTTTTAGTGTTACCGAAACCAAGCGCATTTGTGAGGCGGGTAAAGGATATGGATTAAAGCCAAAAATTCATGCCAATCAACTTCATGCATCGGGTGGGGTAGAGCTGGGTGTTCAAATAGGTGCAGTTTCAGTAGATCACTTAGAAACCATGAATGATGCGGCTATTCAAGCATTGAGTAAATCAACAACCATTGGAACCATGCTGCCAACTGCAGCTTTCTTTCTTCGGATGCCCTATCAACCAGCTAGAGCATTAATTCAAGCTAATGCTGCATTAGCAATTGCTTCGGATTATAATCCAGGCTCTAGCCCAAGTGGGAATATGAATTTTGTGGTGACTTTAAGTTGTATTCAAATGAAAATGCTGCCAGAAGAAGCCATTAATGCCGCTACTATTAATGGGGCATTTGCAATGGAATTAGAAAGGGAAGTAGGAAGCATCACCGTTGGAAAGCGAGCGAATTTAATTTTTACCCAACCCATTCCATCGTTGGCTTACTTACCCTATTCATTTGGAACAAATTTGATTGATAAGGTTATGATTAATGGTCAGTTTATTTAATTATATTTAAGTGACTGAATTGCTCACTTAAATAATTTGACCATGCACCATTTCAAATTTTACAATAAAAAGGATGTGCTTTCTGTTACTAAAATTCGCCGTTTCGAAACTAAGTTAGGAGAACGGGTACAGGTCATAGCCAATCCCGCAAATATTGAAGCAAGTTTACAAGCGAGTTCAGCCAATTATGTTGTTTTAGGAATACCAGAAGATATCGGTGTAAAAGCGAATGGGGGCATTGGTGGAACAGATAGTGCATGGTTGGCTTTTTTAAAAGCTTTTCTAAATATTCAAAGCAATGATTTTTTAGAGGGAAGTAATATGATGGTATTGGGGCATTTTGATTTTGCTTCAATTGCAGAATTAATTGATCAAAATGCGTTTAATGAAGAGGAAAAAATGGCTGCATATAGGCATGCAGTTAATACCATTGATGATTCGGTAGAGCAATTGATCCATATCATTACTCAAAATAAAAAAATACCTATTGTTATTGGAGGCGGTCACAACAATGCATATCCATGTATTAAGGGCGCTTCAAAAGGATTTTATAAAGCAGGTGTAATTCCTATAGCCCAAATTAATGCCATTAATTTAGACGCTCATGCCGATTTTAGGCCAATGGAAGGTAGGCATAGTGGAAATGGATTTTCCTATGCAGAAGAAGATGGGTATTTAGAAAAATATTGTGTGATTGGCTTGCATGAAAATTATATTCCGC
Organism: Sediminibacterium sp.; assembly: GCA_017996795.1. Taxonomy (GTDB): domain Bacteria; phylum Bacteroidota; class Bacteroidia; order Chitinophagales; family Chitinophagaceae; genus Sediminibacterium. The sequence continues at coordinate 8,539 of JAGOGG010000078.1, forward strand.
AGAATGTTTGGATGGATATGGTGAATAATCCTTTCATTGATTGTATAACTTACGAAGACATATTTGTGCATGAAAAAAGAACATTTATTCAAGCAGTAGCTCATGCAACTTCATTTACCGATGATACTTTATGTGGAATTGAATTAGACATGGATGCCATTGCCGATACCTTGTCTAGCGCACAATCTAAAGTGGGTATTACTCCCGTTCAAGCAAGACAGTATATGCAATACGCGGCTGCTGATACCAAAGCGGCTTACTTACATATTTCAGAAGGAGCAGTGCAGTTATCCAATGGAGACAAAGACCCTGGCACAGGCAAATTAATCAGCTATTTGGTCAGTGATTTTGTAAAAGGGCATATGATATATTAACTTTTATTTTACAGTTTAATTTTTTTACTGTCCTAACTCGTCGTACATTTGCGCCGGATTTGAGCAATTTTTAAAGAGTATTTCTCAGGTAGACAAATAGAAGGCCATTCTATTCTAACGGTAACAATCAATTTCCTACCCTGCTCAACAACATTTGTAAAAAATAAAATAGTAATACAATGAAAGGTGAAATCATGCCTTCTATCGTACAGATAGATAAGGCGCATTTAAACGAATTAGTACAAGAAGTAAGAGAAACATTGGCAACAGACATGTTTGTACAAAACAGAGAAGAAAAAAAGAAAGCATTTCGTGCAGTTGATCTTTGGAAGATTCACAGAGAAATGAAATCTGCGAATAGAAATTTCAAATCACAGTTCTAGTTGCAGCTAACTTATTCAATCCCCTACAAATAATAAATTTTGTAGGGGATTTTTTATTTAGGGGATTTACTTAAATCCCATTTTTTATAATCTTGAAACCAGCTGCTGTTCCAGAATAGGTATCTTGGTATGGCGTTTTGTTCTAATCTTTTTAAAAAATCTGTGTAGTTCTTTTTTTCTGGGGCGCTCCATAGTGTTTCGCTTAAAGCAGTCATTCTAGGAAAAATCATATAGTCTACTTTTTTCTCGTTACCCATATATTCTGTCCAAACATTTGCTTGACCCCCAATTATTTTACTGCTCAATCCTTTTTGTATAATAGCTGCTGGAATGGGATTGTAATTGTATACTTCTTTCAAAGGATTGTATCAATGAATGGCTAAACTGTCTTTGGGATTTTGTGATTGATAATGATCAAAATAAA
>JAGOGG010000263.1 GCA_017996795.1 Sediminibacterium sp.
TATTCTGTTTTCTTTTCAGGCCAATCCGGTTTTTTCGCAGGATGCCAAAAATAATCCACAGGTGATGGCCCAGATTAGAGCTATTTTAACGGCTAAGGGCTTAACTGAGGACGAAGTGAAGACTCGTTTAAAAACCAAGAATATAGATATTGATAAAATGACGGACCAGGAAATCATTGCCCAGCGTCCAGCCATTGAAGCAATAATCAATGAAATGGAGCAGGAGAAGAAGCAAAAAATGGGTGCTGCCAACGTAATTGTTGATACCAATAAAATAAAAGCAATTATAGATTCCAATGATGAGCAGGTTGGCAAAGCAAAGCAAGCAGAGCAATATGCCCCTGTTGTACCTACCAGGGAAGAACCCAAATCTCCCAATAGTATTTACGGACACCATATTTTTAAAGACAATACCTTACAAGCATATCGAATTTCAAAAGATGCGAGTCCTCCCGATTTATATATATTGGCACCGGGCGATAAAATCAATATCATCATTTTTGGTAAGTCTCAGGCCGATTTGCAATATGAAATCAATCCAAGTGGGTATATACAGCCAGCGCAGATGCCTAAGATTTTTTTATCGGGCTTAACGTTGAAAAGTGCTAGGGAATTATTGATCAATCGTTTTTCCTCATTCTATGTATTTAATAAAGACCAGTTTGCACTTACGTTGAATACTTCCAGAACCCTTAACCTGAATATTTTTGGAGAAGTGGACCGAGCGGGATCATACACTACTTCAGCATTAAACACTGCTTTGAATGCATTGGCCGTTGCAGGTGGACCCACGAACAACGGAAGTGTACGTAAGATTCAAATCATGCGTGGAAGCGTTAAGAAGATTTTAGATGTGTATGCATTTATGCAAAACCCCATTTTGCAGTTCGATTTTTACTTGCAGAACAACGACATTATATATGTACCACCAGCGGAGAAAATCATTACCCTACAAGGAGCAGTGAACCGTCCTATGAAGTATGAACTTATAGATAATGAGGGTATACCAGAATTGATTTCTTTTGCAGGAGGACTACAATCAAATGTATACACGGAGTTTGTTCAAATAGAACGTTTCGAGAATAATGCAGTAGTAATAAAAGATTATTCTTTAGACGATATTCAAAAAAAGAAAATAATTGTATCACTTAAAAATGGTGATATCGTCAGGTTTAAATCAATCAATACTATGCTGACAGAGTTTGTCTCTATTAGTGGGGCGGTTGATTATAAAGGTAGTTATGAGTTGAATAGCACAAAAACCATTTCGGCTTTGTTAAAAAAATCTCGATTAAAACAAGAGTCTAAACTAGATCAAATATTCTTGCTAAGAAAGAATCCAGATACAAGTACTCAAATTATTTCTCTTAATGCAGAAAGTATATTGGCTGGAAAATCAGCAGACTTCATTTTGCAAAAAAAGGACTCCATTTTAGTGTACGAACAGTCAAGATTTGTTGATTTATTTTCAATAGCTGTTTTAGGTGAAGTAAGAAATCCATTTGAGCGCCAATTTAGGTTCGATCAAAGCATTAGTATTAAAGAAGCTTTAGGATTGGCAGGAGAATTAAAACCCACCGCTGCTTTTAAGGCTTATGTTTATAGAACCGATCCATTCAATGCAAAGAAAACCCAGTATATACCTGTTAGCTTAACCGATGAAGCTGGTTTTAAATTGAAACCAGGAGACAAGTTGGTGATATTGAATAAGGATACCTATAAACTAGACTTTAATGTAAGTATTGCAGGAGAAGTAAATAATCCTATTAGCATTCGCTACGATAGTACCTTAAAAATTAAAGACCTTATTCAATTAGCAGGTGGTGTTACTTTGGGATCTAACCTAAATAGGGTAGATATCTTTAGATTGAAGTTTAATAAAGACCGAGCCCCTGAAAAACAATTGATGTCTTTAACTATTGATCAAGAATTTAATGTACTCAGCGGTACGCAGTTTGAATTACAACCATTGGACTATGTGGTAGTAAGAAGAATCCCTGAATTTCAGTTACAAGATTTTGTAACCATTAATGGGGAAGTTAAAACACCGGGTGTTTATGGAATGACTTCTAAGCGCTATCATTTTTCTAGTCTGGTTCAACAAACAGATGGATTTAATGAGTTTGCAGATGTGGAAAATATTTCATTAATAAGATATATAGATAGTTCTGGATTAGTAGTATTTAATGCATCAGATGCACTGGATAATAAAGGTAATTTGGCAAAAGATCCCATTTTATTAGCGGGTGATTTAATAACAGTGCCAAAATTGAATAATATTGTGAAGATTGAAACTTCTGGAACCCGATATATTCTTGGAGACAATCAAAGGGTATTACAAGTAAACTATCAGGGGAAACATTCAGCAGCATGGTATGTTAGAAATTTTGCAGGTGGGTTTGATAAAAGAGCTGACCGAATATCTGTTCAGGTTGTAAGAGAGAATGGAATTGTTAACAAAACAACTCGTTTCTTGTTTTTTAAAAAATACCCCAAAGTAACCTACGGCGATAGAGTTGTAACAACTATGAAGCCGCCTAAACCAGAAAAAACTGAAACCAAAGGGGTTGATTGGGATAAGTTTATGACAAGGGTTTTGGCTTTTGGAAGTACTTTGGGATTAATATTAGCTGCAACTAGATAATAT
>JAGOGG010000264.1 GCA_017996795.1 Sediminibacterium sp.
CCATCATAAAATCAACTTCAATATCTCCCGGCCTAATTCTTTTGCTGACTATTTTAGGTCGTTTCTCAATCGGCACTCGGTTAGGAATAATTCCACGGTTATCTTTTTGATTACCCCGCTTTCTTTTTCGTCTACCATGTTTAAGGTGCAGATGAAACCTTTTGTATGGTTTATCTGCCGCTTTATTACCATGCTTCGATTGCCAAATCCTTTGGTAAAGCCATTCAATACTCAAAGGGCACTTACCTGTCTCTTTGCCCTTAACACTAATCAACTCAGGACTCCACTTTTCTACAGTCAACCATTGAACAGCTTGCTCCTTCATTGCCAAACTAAACTTCACCAGCTTGGGCTTATGATAGTGTCTCTGATCCATTCTACGCTGCGCATTGCTAGCCACATAACATCCAGCTGTCCTTCCACGTTGAGCAGTATTTCTTCGCAGTTCTCTACAAATGGTAGAAGGATTTACTCCAATCTGTTCCGCTATCCACTTTTGTTTCTTTTCCGCTTTAACAAATGCTTGAATCTGATACCTTTGTACCAAACTAAGTTGAGTGTAATTTTTTGTCATAGTAACCAAAAGGTCGCACTACTTGGTCAAAAGGCAAAAAGCCCTAAAAAGCTTTTTTGCCTTTTGTTTATAAATTGCACTTATCTGTTGAACTCAGCTATTAAATAAAATTATAGTGTATCATTATTCAAAACTTGCGAGAACGAGCATTTCAGGATTGCTAAACGGTATTTAGAAATGCATTGCTAATTTATGTTAGAGCAATACTGGGTAGCGAGTGAAGCAAGTTTTGAATGAATATGGCTATAGTTTAATTTTAATTCCACCGTTTACCACAAATCCATCCACGGGTGCATAAATATCTTTGAAACTGGGGTTGTTAATATTTCCTGTATAGATAGGGCCAAATTTGGTTTGTCGGGTATTGCTGAAGTTTTCAAAATTGATGAATAGTGAAAACTTTTTCCAAAGTTTCTCTGCCATTAAACCCATAATCCAATAGGATCTGCCCATGGTTCCGTCGCTTAATTGTTGTTGGCTAAAATAATAAGCTTCTAAACCAATTTTTAATTTGTCTTCTATCTCATACATCAACACATTATTTAGTCTGTGTTTAGCGGTAAGTGGCAACCAAGCTTTGGTGTTGTTGAAATGGGTGTTGGCATCAGTATAAGTGTAGCCTAGAAATAATTTAAAATCGCCATAAGTGAGGCGCAGATTGGTTTCCATTCCTTTTGTGTCTAGGTAGCCAGTTGAATTTTGAAAAGAGTAAATCCCACTAAACGATCCAACTAAAACCAAAGGGTTATTCAATCTTGTATAAAAAAACAAATGGTTCATACTAATACCTAGTTCACCAATTTTTGTTCTATAATTGATGTCCCAATTGAAGCCTACAGAACGTTCATTTCTTGTGTTGATATTGTCAATAGGAGCAATATTTTGAAACTGAAATCTTTCCGCATCTTCCGTAAAAATACTAGGAGCTTTATAACCATATCCACCACCAATGCGTGTGGTAAATTGAGGCGATATTTTAAACATTGCAGAGAGTCTGGGTAATAGCTCCCAACCATAATTGCTTACATGATCACCACGCAAACCTGTTTCTAGAACGATACCGTCAGAAATGGTCCATGCATTTTGAATGAAAAGACCCAATGTATTCAATTGATAATCTCTTTTTGCAATACTTGTTTGACCACGTTCAACTAATTGATCAGTTAATAGATTGGCACCAATAACCCAATCAGAAGATTCCTTTTTTTGGTTCCAAGTGAATTCTGAAAATGAGGATTGTTGTAAAGCATCGAATTGATAGTTCGGAACACTGATGATTCTATTAAAATTGCTAAAGCTATTTTTAAATTGAAGATGGCTATTTTCATTTAGTTGATGAGTGATGCCGATCTGAGTGGTAATGCGTTCTGTTTTATTTTTTTCAAAAAAACCAGTACCGCCATTGTTGATGTAGTTTATACTACCACCAATTCTATTCTCAGTTACTAAGCCAATACCCATGTCTATATTGGTTTTCTTCCCATAAATAAAAAGTCTTGGATTGATCGTATATCGTTCAAATTTAGGGATGGCCGTTAATCCAATATTGGCTGGATCAAAAGGGCGATTACTATTTCTGGAAGCGAAAACGGTTAACCCTGCATTGCCATAACGCTCACTATAAAAGCCACTCAGGTCTAATCCACCCGCAGAAGTAGCATTGGCTAAAAAGTTAAGTTCCCTTTCTTCCTGGGGCGTTTTAGAAACCAAGTTTACTAATCCCGCAATAGCACCACCACCATAAAGTGTAGAAGCGGCGCCTTTAATAACTTCCACTTGTTTTAAATCGAGCGGAGCAATTTGAAGAATAGACAAACCACCAGAAAAGCCCGCGTATAAAGGATAGCCATCCCGAAGAATTTGTGTGTAACGACCGTCCAATCCTTGAATCCGTATGCCCGCATTATAAGATGTAGCAGAAGTTTGTTGGGTTTGAATACCAGTACTCTCGTTTAATAACATACGAATATCACCTGGCTTCATATTCCCTTTTTCTACTAATTCTTCTCCCGAAATCACTTCAACACGAGTGGGAATAT
>JAGOGG010000079.1 GCA_017996795.1 Sediminibacterium sp.
TATTTTATAATACCATCAATTTTGGTACAACAACGGCACCCGATAAAAAATCGATTCTAACCATGAGTACCAATTTTAATGCAAGTGCATCTATTACTAAGAATACGATGTTTCAATTCACTTGCATTTATAGATCTGCTAGGCAATCTGTTCAAGGTTTTTTTGAACCAACATTTGTAATGAATATGGGTTTGAAGCAAGAAATGCTGAATAATAAATTATCTGTAGTAGCCACATTAAGTGATGTGTTTAGTACACTAAAGCAACGCTCAGAACTGAATTCAAAATTCTTGATACAGAATCAGGTGAACAGTCGTGATGCACAAGTATTTTATATTGGCTTTAATTACAGGTTTGGAAAAACCATTAAGAAAGCAGATGAGAAAATGCAGTTTGATAATTCTTTGTAAAAGATAAATTTTATAAAAACAGCTTTTGTCTTATTTAGTTTCTAAATCAGATAAAAGCTGTTCTATTACAACTGGAAAATGCGCATGCTCCAATGCATGTATTTTAGTAGCTAAACTAGATGGAGTGTCCGTAGGTTCAATGCTGCATTTGGCTTGAAAAATAATATCGCCTTCATCGTAATGCGCATCCACATAATGAATGGTAATGCCACTTTCTTTTTCTCCTGCTGCAATCACCGCTTCATGTACAAAATTTCCATACATTCCTTTGCCGCCATAGTTGGGCAATAATGCAGGATGTATATTAATGATTCGATTAGGGTATGCTTCAATTAATGATTCAGGAATTTTCCAAAGAAACCCAGCCAAAACAATAAAATTAATTCCTCTTATTTTAAGTTCATTCACGCAATCAGCCGTTTCATAAAATGAGCTTCGATTAATAAGTAGGGTGTCTATATGAGCGGCGGCCGCAATCCCCAAAACCCCTGCATCTTTTTTATTGGAAACAATTAGGTTGATTATAACTGCCTTGTTGCCGGCAAAATGTTCAATTATTTTGGCTGCATTGGATCCTGCACCTGATGCAAAAATGGCCAGTTTTACCATGTTTTTACTGCTTTTTGGTCATTTTTTCCTTGATTCTGCCCAAATATCGCTTGAAAAAGTTGAATTGGCCAAATGGCACACTTACCAATAAAACACAGAATGGCCAGAGAATAGTTACCACAACAATGTAGATGACAAAATAAATAATGCCCCGCTCTAAACTAGTAAATGAAAGTAATTGTCTTCCTAAATAGCCACACAAACTGCCCCCTAAGGCAAATGTGGTAAAGATGAGCGTAAACTGAAGCCAGCTTACTTGCCATTTATTTTTTAAACGATGCAGCATGGCTGCAAAAGTGCTTTAAATTTTCCATTTCATGACAATTGAAATCGCCTGATTTGTTGAACTCATTGAAAATTAAGTGGCATATAGATAAAAAAATTTTTTCCCTATTGCGTAATTGTCACAATCCTATCATATTTTTGCTTCCGTTTAAGGATATTTTTCCACACCAGAACCATCGTTGTGCATATGATATTGTCTAGATCCATAGCAAAAGCCAGCATTGCCGCTTTTTTATTTTTTGTGAGTCTGAGTTTCAGTGTAGCCGCCAATGCTCAGGACGGTAAGGCGCTTTTCAGCGCCAATTGTGCGTCTTGTCATGCTCCACATAAGAAATTGGCTGGTCCTGCCCTTGCAGGTGTAGAGTCTCGTTGGTCCAGTAAGGAAAACTTATACTCCTGGATTAGAAACAGCGCAGCTTTCCTTAAAACAGGAGATGCCTATGCAAATAACTTGTACAATGAGTACAATAAAATTGCAATGAACGCTTTCCCTACCTTAAAGGATGCGGAAATTGATGCGATTCTGACTTACATTAATAGCGTACCTGATCCTTCTAAAGCACCTGTTGCTGGTGAAGGCGCTGGAGCTGCTGCTAATGTTGAGGCAGACAATTCTTTACTATTTGGTATTTTAACCTTGATTTTAGCTGTTGTTGCTCTAATCATGTTACAGGTTAATTCTAATCTTAAAAAATTAGCCGACGATAAAACTGGCCAACCTGCTTTAGAGCCAATCCCATTCTGGAGAAACAAAGCGTATATCGCAATGGTTACTGTTGTATTATTTGTAGTGGGTGGTTATTTAACTACAAAAGGTGCAATGGCTTATGGTAGAAGCCAAGATTATCAACCAGAACAACCTATTTATTACTCTCACGCAGTGCATGCTGGTACCAACCAAATCAACTGTCAATATTGTCATACAGGTGCTGCTCAAGGAAAGCAAGCAACTATTCCTTCTGTTAACGTTTGTATGAACTGTCACCAAGCCATCAACGAGTACAAAGGAGAAAAAATGTACAATGAAGCGGGCGAAGAAGTAGATGGTACTGCAGAAATCAAGAAATTATACAAATACGCTGGTTTTGAAGAAGGTAAACCTTGGGATCCTAGTAAGGCCAAACCAATTGAGTGGGTTCGTATCCACAATTTACCTGATCACGTTTATTTCAACCACGCTCAACACGTAAAAGCAGGCCAAGTTGCTTGTCAAACTTGTCATGGTGAAATTCAGAAAATGGGTGAAGTAAAACAATTTACCGACCTAAGCATGGGCTGGTGTGTAAACTGTCACCGCGAAACCAAAGTTCAATTCAAAGACAATGGTTTTTATAGCATCTACGAAAAATACCATGCAGATTTAAAGAGTGGTAAAATTGATAGCACCAAAGGAATCACTGTTGAAAAAATTGGTGGTACCGAGTGTCAGAAGTGTCACTACTAGTTCTTAAAAGTTTAAAAAGGGTTGTTTAAATATATCATTCGAACGTGGAGTCCGCTCGCGGTTTCCAACTGTTAATCAATAATTATGGAGCAAAAAAAGCACTGGCAAAGTTTTGGAGAGCTGAATCAGTCTGCAGCGTTTAACAAGGATGTAAAAGACGAATTCAATGAAGAACTACCTATTGTAGAAGATGAAAGCAAAAGCTTTCTCGAAGCAAAGGCTCCCCGTCGCGACTTCTTGAAATATTTAGGTTTTAGTACAGCCGCCGCAGCTGCAGCAGCAAGTTGTGAAATGCCTGTAAAAAAGGCCATTCCATTTGCCAATAAGCCTGAAGACGTTGTGCCTGGTATTTCTAAATACTATGCAACCACATATGTACAAGATGGAGATACCGTTAGTATCTTGGCTAAAGTACGTGATGGTCGCCCTATAAAAATTGAAGGAAACGATCTTTGTCCTATTACTAAAGGAGGTACTTCTGCTCGTGTTCAAGCATCGGTACTTGATTTATATGATACTTCACGTTTACGTTTCCCTACCATTGATGGTAAGGAAGTAACTTTTGAAGCTGCTGATAAAGCAGTTGCTGCACAAATGGGCGGTAATATTGTTTTATTAACTAGCACAATTAATTCTCCATCAACACAAGCAGTGATTGCACAATTCTTGGCTAAATATCCAGGAAGCAAACATGTTACGTATGATGCGGTTTCATACAGCGCCATGTTATTGGCCAATGAAGCTACTTATGGTGTTCGTGGAATTCCTTCTTACCATTTTGAAAATGCAAAAGCAATTGTAAGCTTAGGTGCAGATTTCTTAGGTACTTGGTTAAATCCAGTTGAGTTTTCTAGACAGTATGCTACTGGTAAAAAATTAGACGAGAAGAATCCTAGCATGAGCAAGCATATTCAATTCGAATCTGTTGCTTCATTAACTGGGTCTAACGCAGATGAAAAATATTTACACCGTCCTTCTGAAACCCTTGCTATTGCTGCTGCTTTATTGAGTGCAGTAAATGGTACTGGAGTTACTGGTATTGCAGATGCAAAATTGAAAGCAGGTGTGGAAGCTGCTGCAAAAGCATTGAATGCACATAAGGGTGCGGCATTAGTTGTTGCTGGAAGCAATGATGTAAATGTTCAAATAATTGTAAATGCAATTAACAACGCCATTGGTGCTGGTGGTTCTACCATCAACTGGGGTGTTTTATTAAATACACGCGCTGGTGTTGATGCCAATTTTGCTCAACTAGTAGCCGATATGAATGCAGGTTCTGTTGGAACTTTATTGATTCACGGTGCAAACCCTGCTTATAGCTGGTTTGCGGCTGATCAGTTTAAAGCTGGTTTAGCAAAAGTGAAGACGACTGTATCTTTTTCAGGTAAAGTAGACGAAACTGCTGAATTATGTAAGTTCGTTTTACCTGACAATCATTTCTTAGAAAGTTGGGGTGATGCGGAAGCAAAAACAGGTCACTTCTCTTTTATTCAACCTACTATTTATCCTTTATTCAAAACACGTCAGTGGCAAGACAGTCTATTAAAGTGGAGTGGTGCTACTGAAGATTATTTAGCTTATTTAAAGAATTTCTGGTCAGCTAAATTAGGCGGTGTTAATGGTTGGGATAAAGCTTTGCAAGATGGTGTTGTTGCCTTAGGTGAATCAGCTACTAAACCTGGAACCTTTAATGGCACTGCAGTTGCGGGTGCATTGGCAGCTGCTTCTTCTGCTAAGAAAGGTGGTAAAGTAGAATTAGTATTATATGAAAAAGTGGGGATTGGTGCTGGTCAAGGTGCAAGTAACCCATGGTTACAAGAATTACCTGATCCCGTAACTAGAGCTACTTGGGATAACTATTTAGTTGTTTCTCCAGCAATGGCTAAAACTTTATTAGGTATTGATATCAGCAACGGTGGTCAAGCGGATGCTTATGAGGTGAATCCTCCTAAGAAGGTCGTGAAGATTACTGTTGGTCAAAAATCAATTGAATTACCTGCCCTAATTGTACCAGGTACACACCCTGAAACAGTAGGTATTGCAGTAGGTTACGGCCGCAGCGAAAAAGTAGGTAAATCTGCAGCTGGTGTAGGTAAGAATGCTTTTGCTTTGGCATCTTTAAGTGGTTCTTCTGTTAACTTCTCTAATGGTGAAGTAAGCTTAACACTTACTGAAGAAACTTATCCTGTTGCATTAACTCAAACACATAGCCGTTATGATACTGAACAAGGTAATCGTACGGAAGTTGTAAAAGAATTAAGCTTAGCTGCATATAAACATCACCCAACTGAAATTCGCGATGAGCGTGACAAGGAATTAAAACCTTGGGGTGGTTTAGAAAAATTTGAATCTCAAGGAACCTTGTATCCTGTATTTGAAAGACCAGGAATTAAATGGGGAATGAGTGTAGACTTAAATACTTGTACTGGTTGTGGTGCTTGCGTAGTAGCATGTAACGCAGAAAACAACGTATCAGTTGTGGGTAAGCCAGAAGTATTACGTGGTCATGAAATGCATTGGTTGCGTATTGATCGTTACTACAGTGGCGATTTAGAAAATCCAAATGTAGTTTTCCAACCATTGATGTGTCAACATTGCGACAACGCTCCTTGCGAAAACGTTTGTCCGGTAGCTGCTACCAACCACAGCAGTGAAGGATTAAACCAAATGACTTATAACCGTTGTATTGGTACAAGATATTGCGCCAACAACTGTCCTTATAAAGTACGTCGTTTTAACTGGGCCGATTACACAGGCTCTGATAGCTTTGGTGATAACCAAAAAGGTATTGTTAACGATGTTGTTTTAGATATGAACGACGACTTAACTAGAATGGTGTTAAATCCAGATGTTACTGTTCGTGCTAGAGGAGTTATTGAAAAATGTTCTTTCTGCGTTCAGCGTTTACAAGAAGGTAAGTTAAAGGCGAAGAAAGACAGTCGTCCATTAAGCGATAGCGATGTTAAAGTGGCTTGTCAACAAGCTTGCCCTACTAATGCGATTACTTTCGGTAACGCCAACAGCAAGGAAAGTGCAATCACCATTGCAAGACAAGAAAATCCGAATCGTCAGTTCTATGTGTTAGAAATGTTGCACGTATTACCAGGAGTTACTTATCTAGCTAAAGTGAGAAACACCGATGATATGCCTCATCACGAAGCTGCTGAAGCAAAAACAGAAAAAGCACACGGATAATTTTTTAAGAAATTGAAATAACCAGATGCTGCTCTCGGGCAGATCAAGGACCAAAATAAGAACAGATGCATTTAAAGTACGAATCACAGCTCAGGGAACCACTGGTGTATGGAGATAAAACATACAAGCAGGTAACAGAAGACATAGTTCGCCCTATTGAAGCCAAGCCTACCAAATTATGGTATGTAGGTTTTTATATTGCTGTTGCCTTACTCATGTTTGGTGTCTATAGCGTATACCGTGAAGTAACTTATGGTATAGGTCAGTGGAACCTAAATAAAACAGTGGGTTGGGGATGGGATATCACCAACTTCGTTTGGTGGGTTGGTATTGGTCACGCCGGTACCTTGATTTCTGCGATCTTATTGTTGTTCCGTCAAGGATGGAGAACAGGTGTAAACCGCGCTGCAGAAGCGATGACTATATTCGCGGTAATGTGTGCGGGTCAGTTTCCAATCTTCCACATGGGTAGAGTATGGATGGCATTCTTTGTATTGCCTTACCCTAACTCTCGTGGCCCATTATGGTTAAACTTTAACTCTCCATTGTTGTGGGACGTATTTGCGATCTCTACTTATTTCACAGTATCTCTTTTATTCTGGTATTCAGGTTTGATTCCAGACTTTGCAACCGTAAGAGACCGTGCATTTACTAAATTACGCAAGCGTTTATATGGTATTGCTTCTTTTGGATGGACTGGATCTACCAAACATTGGCAACGCCATGAGAGTCTTTCTCTAGTGTTGGCGGGATTGAGTACGCCGCTGGTACTATCGGTTCACACCATCGTATCTTTTGACTTCGCCACATCCGTTATTCCTGGATGGCATACCACTATCTTTCCTCCATACTTCGTTGCGGGTGCCATCTTCTCTGGTTTTGCAATGGTGCAAACCTTGATGATTATTGTACGTAAAGTGTTTGCGATGGAAGACTATGTAACCATTGGTCACATAGAAGCAATGAATAAAGTAATTGTATTAACTGGTTCAATCGTAGGTATTGCTTACCTAACTGAGTTGTTCATGGGTTGGTATAGCCAAAATAAATATGAAGGATATACATTCTGGTACAGCCGTGCTTACTTGTTCTCGCCTTATGGTTGGAGCTATTGGGGTATGATGGCTTGTAACGTGTTAAGCCCTCAAATTTTCTGGTTCCGTAAAATGAGAAGAAACATTTTCGTTACGTTCTTCATGAGTATCATTGTAAATATTGGTATGTGGTTCGAGCGTTTTGTAATCATCGTTACTTCTCTTTATCGTGATTACTTACCTTCTAGCTGGTCTGTATACTATAGCCCAACTATTTGGGAAATCGGTTTCTATGCTGGAACATTTGGATTATTCTTTACTTGTTTCTTCTTATTTGCTAAATACTTCCCAGTTATTGCAATTGCAGAAATCAAGTATGTATTGAAAACAACTGGTGAAGGATATAAAAATCAAATGGCTAATATAGAAGAACAAAAATTAGAAGAGTTCGTGCATGAGCACGCTCACCACTAATAGTTAGTGTGAAGCACTTGGTATAAGATTAAAATTATTTACTGCATTTGCAGCAATGCATTTGCAGACAAAAAATAAAGTATGGCAAAAAAGAAATTTGTAGTAGGCTGTTTTGATGACGAAGCAGTTTTATTTCCAGCAGTAAAAAAAGTACGTACTGCGGGTTACAAGATCCACGATGTTTACACGCCATTTGCTGTTCATGGTTTAGACCATGCAATGGGTTTGCGTGAAACAAGCTTACACACTGCAGGATTTATTTATGGTATCACAGGAACTGCTACTGCATTAAGCTCTATCAGTTGGATTTTTACCAAAGACTGGCCTTTGAATATTGGTGGTAAGCCACATTTTGCTTTACCAGCTTGGATTCCAATCATGTTTGAGTTAACCGTTCTTTTTGCAGCTGTTGGAATGGTATTGACTTTTTGTTACTTATGCCAATTGGCTCCTTTTGTAAAGAAGCATCATTTTCATGCTCGTGCAACGGATGATCTTTTTGTAATGGTAATTGAGTGTACAGATAAAACAAACACCGATGATTTACAAGCATTCTTATCTAGCAATGGTGCATTAGAAACCAAAGTTGAAGTTGCTGAAGACGGTTGGTGGTTAGGTAGATACGATAAGGATGAAATGCCTTTTGAAGAAAAACAAATTGTTGCCGCTTAATTGTAGAACACTTAGAATTAACGAATCATGAAGAATACATTGATCATAGCTTCCTTAACTGCAGTAGTTGCTTTAACTGCTTGTAGCGATGTTAAGCGTACACCAGGTACGATTTATATGCCAGATATGGCTGATAGCCGTGCTTATGAGTCTTATGCTGACCACAGTAATTTAGCTGAAAAAGGAATTAACTACAACAGTCGTCCTGTGGTAGGTACCATTTCTCGTGAGGAAGATATGCCTTTCCATATTCCTATGGATCAACCTGGAGATACCACCAATTACACTGCGTCTAAAGCTGTTCCTAATCCTTACGATACGTTGAGTAAAACAGATATGGAGGAAGCTGAGCGTTTGTATTTAATCAACTGTGGTATTTGTCATGGTGATAAATTAAATGGAAATGGTCCTTTGTATAAAGACGGTGCTGGTCCTTATGCTGCAAAGCCTGCTGCATTAGTAGGAGATGCAAAATATGAAGCAATGCCTGCTGGTCAAATGTTTTATTCTGTTGCTTATGGTAAAAACTTGATGGGCTCTTATGCATCTCAATTGAGTCGTAAACAACGTTGGCAAGTAATTGCTTATATCAAAGCAAAACAACAGGCTGGTAAAGCAAAAGCAGCTCCTGCTCCGGCAGCAGATGCAACTGCAACAACAAAATAAATTTAGCAAATGGTCCTGCTAATAGGATCAATACTAACTGAACTAAAAGAGTAACAATGGCATCTTTAAGAACACAATTTGAAGTTCCTGGAAAAATGAAAACCTGGTCTTACGCCTTGATTGGCTTGGGCTTGGCTGCATTACTGTATGGAATGTTCACCAAAGGTTTTAGTTCCGATGAGCACGAACAAGTGCATTTCTGGGGAACACTAATGTACAATACTATTTTCTGGACATTAATTTGTAATGCCAGTATGTTCTTTATTTCTGTTACTACTTTGGCGCAAGCAGGGTTTACTCAAACCTTCCGTCGTATTCCAGAAGCAATATCTACACTAGTGCCCATTTTTGGTGCAATTACTTTTGCAGTTTTATTGTATATCGTATTTGGTCATAAACACCATATTTACCATTGGTTAGATACGGAAGCAGTTGCTGCTGATCCAATTTTAAAAGGTAAAGCGGGCTTTTTGAATCCTACTTTCTTTGTGATTTGGACTACATTAACCATTGCTTTGTGGAGCTTCTTGGGATGGAGAATTCGCAAGTTAAATGATGAAGCTGATGCTGGTCCTATGGATCGCGAAACCAGTGAGAAATTTATTCACAGAGGTACCGTAAGAACTGCGATGTTCACTGTTTGGTTTGGATTAACTGTTGGATCTACTGTTCCTTGGTTATGGATGATGAGTATTGATGCACACTGGTATTCTACCATGTATAGCTGGTATACTTTCGCAAGTTCATTTGTAGCTGGTATGTCTTTGATTGCGCTTT
>JAGOGG010000265.1 GCA_017996795.1 Sediminibacterium sp.
GCAGCCACCACGTAGCAGAGAAAGGAGCCCTTCATGGAAACTAGTAAAAAATTAGTATTGGGTATTTACGATAACCCAGATAAGACCTATGCTGTAACCAAAAAGCTAATTAGCAATGGTTATAGTGTATATGATGTATATTCTCCATTTGCCATACATGGTTTGGATAGGGTAATGGGAATAAAACGTTCTAGATTAACAGTTGCGGCATTTTGTTTTGCAATGACTGGATTGTCTTTAGCGGTTATTTTCCAGGTGTATGCAAGTTATTTAGATTGGCAAGTAAATGTTGGTGGTAAGCCATCATTGCATATTCCAACTTATATTCCAATTACGTTTGAGTTAAGTATTCTTTTTACTGCATTTGGAATGGTAATTAGTTTCTTTATAGTAAACAAAATGTTCTGGGGGAAAAATGCGGACATTATGGATATACGTGTAACTGATGACTTGTTTGTAGTAGCAGTAGACGTAAAAAAGAGCAAAGCCGATATGGGTTCATTGGATCAATTATTAAAAGATGGCGGAGCTATTGAAGTTAGAGAAAGGACCAAAGAATTATGAGATTAAAATCACTATATACTGCCATATTAATTGGTTCAACTGTTGCATTGATGAGCAGTTGCAGCGCTGGTGGAGATGATGCTGGTTATGAGTATGCTCCTAATATGTATCACTCTTTTGGATATGAGCCTTTAGCACAAGAAGCTGATAAGCCAAATACCATCAACCCAAATGGAATGAACATGCGTGAGCCAGTTAAAAATACTGTTGCGAGAGGACAAATGGATTTTGCTAAATACGCATTTTCAGTAAGCAATGAATCGTATGAAGCATCTGCTGGATTAAAGAATCCAGTTGCTACCTCTCCAGAAGTTATTGCTGAAGGAAACACGTTATATAACATTAATTGTACTCCATGTCATGGTGATAAAGGATTGGGAGATGGAACAATTGTAGCTGATGGAAAATTTCCACCGCCGCCTTCATATGATTCAGACAGGATAAAGACAACACCTGATGGAAAGTTATTTTACTCTATCCGTTATGGTAAAAATTTAATGGGTGCTTATGGTACAACCATGACACCAGAACAAATTTGGAAAGTTGTTCATTATATACGCACCGTGAGTGGACCTTACAAAGGTGCAGCCACAGCAAGTAACGCATCTAATTAATCACTAACCGAAGAAAACATTTACAATGGAACACGCAGAAGTTCATATCAGAGAAGAAAAATATCAGATTACCGAAGGCAACAAGAAATGGGCATTTGGTTTAATGATTGTAGGTTTGATTTTAGCTGCTATTGGCTATTTTACATACCACCCTCATATAGAAGGATTATCAGAACACGACTTACATCACCTTACACAAAAGCGTTTGCTTAGTAATTTATTGGTGAATGGTTATTTCTTTTTTATCGTTTCAATTTGTGCCGCTACATTTATTGCTATTAGTCAGGTTGCAAATGCAGGCTGGTATGTAGCAATTAGGAGAATACCTGAAGCTATGAGTGAATACTCGTTAGTTGGCGGTCCAATTTTGATTGTTATAAGCTTAATAGGATTACCTATTTTATACCATTGGGCACATGATGGCATTATGACAGAAGGATCTAGCAATTTTGATGCTTTATTGGCAAGCAAAAGCTGGTATTTAAACAAACCTTTCTTTTACATTAGAATGGTTTTGTTTATGGGATTCTGGATGTTTTGTGCACATTTATTCCGTAAAAATTCTCGCAATGAAGATTTAATTGGTGGATTGTCTATGTTCCAAAAGAACTACAATTTATCAACTGCCTATATGGTTATTTTCGCATTTACTTTTTCTATGTTTAGTTGGGATCAAATGATGAGTATTGATGCACATTGGTATTCAACTATTTTCTCAATTTATAACTTT
The DNA here is from genome assembly GCA_017996795.1 of Sediminibacterium sp. Lineage (GTDB taxonomy): Bacteria > Bacteroidota > Bacteroidia > Chitinophagales > Chitinophagaceae > Sediminibacterium. Next base: position 1,909 of record JAGOGG010000265.1, read on the forward strand.
GCTACAGGTTGGGTAAGTGCATTAACTATTATGTATTTGTTTACTCACTACCTTAGAAAAAATGGGTATTTGGGTGGAATTGCAACTGATGAACACCAACATGATTTAGGTAAATTTATGTTTGCCTTCTCAGTGTTCTGGACGTATATGTGGGTTGCTCAGTTCTTGTTAATTTGGTATGCTAACATCCCTGAGGAGGTTGCATATTACAGAGAGCGTATGTTTGGTTCATATAAGTTCTATTTCTACTTTGTAGTATTAGTTAACTTCTTAGTTCCATTCTTTTTCTTTATGGGCAGAGAAGCTAAACGTAGCAGAAAAGTTGGATATTTTGTTGGTGGAGCTTTATTAATTGGCCATTGGATGGATGTTTATTTGATGGTTATGCCTGGTTCTATGAATTTGGCAACTGACCCATCAGAGGCTCACCCAGCAGGAATTGTTAAAGTAGCTGCTCAAGGATTTGGCTTGATGGAAATTGGTTTCCTTTGTTTGTTTGCAGGTTTATTCTTGTGGATGACATTGAAAGCTTTAACCAAAGCGAATTTGTATCCTACAAAACATCCTTATATTGAGGAAAGTGCCTTACATGATGTAGGGGTTTAGAGATATTTTGAAAAGGGGCTTCGGCCCCTTTTTTTATGGGATGTGGATTGGGGGGGCTTGGGGAGAGGACAGGTGGCGACCAGTCCTTACGGGG
>JAGOGG010000080.1 GCA_017996795.1 Sediminibacterium sp.
GGTGTAGCGTTCGCACATGGTGATGGCAAGAAATGCGCTAAAGGTAAAGAGTGCGCGAAAGAAGGTAAAGAAATGAAGTGCGATATGAAAGGTAAAGAAATGAAAGATTGTTGCAAGAAAGATGCCGCTAAGAAAACAACAGCAACTAAAAAAGCATAATCAATCCCCCCAATTGTTACGTACCCGTCCCGATTTTATCGGTACGGGTTTTTTATTGCACTAAAGTATTTGCTCTAATTCTTTTAAATGAAAAATGGTATAAGTAGGCTGAATATGTGGAGCTGCATTAATATGATTTACAAATACAGTATCCAAGCCTGCATTTATTCCACCTTGAATATCTGCATCTAAATTATCTCCAATCATAATGCTATTTGATGTATTTGCACCAGTTTTATTGAGTGCGTAATCAAAAATTTCTTTATTGGGTTTTAGGCTATTGCTTACTTCTGATGTAATCATTTCGGTAAAGTAATTGGCAATATTACTCTTGGCTAATTTATGCTGTTGCACTTTTTCGAAGCCATTCGTAATTAAATGAAGGATATATCCTTTTTCTTTTAAGTATCCCAAGATTTCATGAGTATAAGGAAAGAGCTTGTTTTTATTTGGAAGTATATCTAAAAAATCAACTCCCATAGAACGAGATAATTTTTCATCGGCAAATTTAAAATCGAGCATCGCTAAGTACATTCTTTTCCACCTCAATTCGTCTTGTTTAATTAAGCCCTTCGCATATTTTTCCCAAAGCAGGTGATTATGATAGCTGTAGCGTTCAAAAAAATCATCAAAATGTTCAATTCCTTTATGGTGCAATTGATTGATATCGTATAAGTCTTTCAACGCTTCTTTAGAATTGGTATCGAAGTCCCAAAGTGTATGATCTAAATCAAAAAATAAGTGCCTGTATTGCATTGTGTAAAGTTAGTAACTTTAATAGATGAATATAATAGTAACTGGCGCATCTAAAGGGATTGGAAAAGCCATTGCCGAAAAATATGCTGTAGAAGGCAACACTCTATTGATTTGTAGCAGGGGCGAAAAAAGTTTGTATGATACTGTGAATGAATTACAAACTGCTTACCCCAATAGTATCATTAAAGGAATGTCTTGCGATATGGCCAACAAAGAGGAAGTATTGGTATTTGCTGAATGGTGTTTAAAATTTGGGAGTCCAGATATTTTAATTAATAATGCTGGGCAATTTATTCCTGGTAGTATTCATGATGAAGCAGAAGGTATTTTAGAACAAATGATTCAAACAAATTTGTACAGTGCCTATCACTTAACAAGGGCTTTACTGCCTGCCATGATTCAAAAAAGTGCGGGCCATATTTTTAATATCTGTTCCATTGCATCTTTAAATGCCTATGCCAATGGAGGAAGCTATAGCATAAGTAAGTTTGCCCTGTTAGGATTTAGTAAGAATCTTCGCGAAGAATTAAAACCCAAAGGAATAAAAGTAACTTCAGTAATGCCCGGTGCAACATTGAGTGCAAGCTGGGATGGTTTTGATATTGACCCCAATAGAATCATGGAAGTAAACGATGTGTCTGAAATGATTTTTGCTGCTTCTAAACTTTCTTCAATGGCCGTAGTAGAAGATATTGTGATGCGACCTCAGTTAGGGGACTTGTAATTACTTATAAAGTTCCAGAAAGCAATATCTGCCAAGCTTCTTGTACTTTTTCTTGGTTCAATAATTCAGTAGCATATTTATGTAATTCCTGTTCCATTTCGTTGGGATTGATGGAATAGTATTGAATAATATTTTTTAAGCGATCATCATGAAATGCAGGATCAATCGAGGGTAATTCGTTTACGTTACCCAATTGTCCTAAATGATTCCCAGTTAAAATGGAACTATTTTTAATACTTTCTGGAATGGCATCTATGCCAATCCCCAATGCTGTATTGGGTTTAGCTACCTTAAACAAATTGTCATTATTTACTTTGCAATACCAATCGCCCCCCAATCTTGCTACTAGTTCTAATTTAGTTTGGTCTATCATGGTTCCCTCTGCATTAAGAATGGAATCGTCTATATGCATACAAAGAACTTCTGCAATAACCAATTGTCCGGCTCCTCCTTGGTCACCTAAACTTTTGACTTCATTTATTTTACACTCTAATTTTATTTTAGCCTCTTTCACCATCGGAGGTTTAACCATGGTTGCAGCTTCTTTGGTAAAGCCAGCTTTAATGAATTCATCAACTCCTTTTGGGTATTCGCAACTAGATAAACTCATTTGCTGAACCATACTATAATCCACCATATTGATTACACATTCTGGTACAGCCAACACATTATCTAAAGTATGTTTAGTAGTATTATCTCTTCCTTTTCTTGCGGGTGAAAAAACAACGATAGGAGGGTTAGATGAAAATAGATTGAAAAAACTAAATGGGCTCAAATTGATATTACCTGCTTCATCAATGGTACTGGCAAAACAAATAGGTCTTGGTGCAATAGCATGTTGAAGCCAAGCTTGTTTTTGCATGATAGGTAACTCAGATAAAACTATTTTCATACAACCGATTTAAATTTTCTTTTTAGCTAAAATAGAAAAATCATCTTCGTCTTTTACAATGGTATTACTTAATTTACCTAGGCCCGTAATTTCCATTTCCACTTTATCACCTGCTTGTAACCATTGCTCTTGGTAATTAGGGTTGTTTAGTTTACCCGTACCATTTAATTCTAAGAAGCAGCCTGTGCCCACTGTTCCACTGCCTATTACATCACCTGCTTGAATATTCACCCCATAAGAACAACGCTCAATAATTTCAGCAAAGGTCCAATCCATATCACCAACATTGCCATTGCTTACTTGTACGCCGTTTACCCAACATTTCATGTTCAGGTTCCAGCTCTTGCCGGTATGGCCCTCTTTTGCTGGAATTTCAAATTCTTCTAATTCATCTAGTGTAACCAAACATGGTCCAATCACTGTAGAAAAATCTTTTCCTTTTGCTGGTCCTAAATTCAATAACATTTCTTCCATTTGCAATCTTCTTGCACTCATATCGTTCATGATCATTAGGCCTCCAATATATTGGTCGGCCTGTTCTGCTCTGATATTTCTTCCATTCCTGCAAATCACAATAGCAGCTTCCAATTCAAAGTCTAGTTTTTCAAAATGATCCGTCATGCAAACAATATCTCCAGGTCCTTGCACACTGTGATGATTGGTAAAATAAAAAATAGGGTATTGATCAAATTCTGGAATCATGTCTACTTTTCTATTTCTTCTTGCAGCTGCTACGTGTTGTCTAAACGCATATCCATCTCTGCAAGAAGTAGGAAAAGGAACTGGAGCAAGCAAGATGGCTTCTTCAATTGAAATACCTCTGTCTTTACTTAGTCTGCCCGATTTAATAGCAGCTTCTGTTTGTTGCGCAATCGGAAACATATCGTCCCAATATTGCAAAAACATATTCATGCTATTGGGCAGTTCGGGATGCATCAAGTCGCAATCAAATAATAAATCATCTACTAAGAAAGCCAATTGATCGTGACCATTAGATAAGTAAGAGACAAGCTTCATGCTGAAATATTTTGGTTGCAAAAATAGGTTAAAAAGGCTGTAGGAGGCTGTATCTTTAAAGCATAATTGAGGCTATGAAAAGATTGTTATTGATTGTTTGTATGATGGGAATCCTAGGATCTAATTTAATGGCATTAGATAGCAGTTGGATTAGAATCAACCAATTGGGTTATTTACCCAACGGATCTAAAGTAGCCGTATTTGGGAGTAAATCTGTTAGCACTATTGCAAGCTTTCAATTAATCAATGCATCCACCAATCAAGTGGTATTTCAAGGCGCTGCAGGAAAAAATTTTGGCGTGTATGGTCCATTTAAGACTAGTTATCGCTTAAACTTTAGTTCTGTTTCAATTTCAGGAAAATATTATTTAAAAGCAGGATCAGTTGTTTCACCAGTTTTCAGCATTGATCCTGCTGTATACGATGGAACAGCAGACTTTTGCCTTCAGTATATGCGCCAACAAAGAAGCGGCTTTAATCCATTCCTTAATGATAGTTGCCACACGCATGATGGCTACACATTGTATGGTGCAAATGCGGGAATTAAAGACAGTACTATTATTGATGCAAGTGGTGGCTGGCATGATGCCAGTGATTATTTACAATACAGTAGTACTACTGCCAATGCAACATTTCATTTGCTAGCAGCTTATCATCATTTCCCTCAAGTTTTTGGAGACCAGTACGAGTGGAATGGGTTAAAAGGAAAGAACAATCGATCAGATATTTTAGATGAAGCCAAGTGGGGATTGGATTGGTTGGTTAAAATGCATCCAAGAAAAGATTGGATGTTTAATCAACTGGCCGATGATCGAGATCATATGAGTATGCGAATACCCAAAGAGGATAATTATTATGGCAGAGGATTTGAGCGCCCCGTTTATTTTATAAATGGACAACCACAACAAAGGGGAAAATTTTTAAACAACACCACGGGCACCAGTTCAACTGCTGCAAAATTTAGTGCGGCATTTACATTGGCTGCCCATATTTTTAAAACCACTCCATTTGCTAAGTTGTATGAAGACAAAGCAGCTTCTGCTTATCAGTTCTCTTTAATTAAGCCGGGGGTTACACAAACTGCATCTGTAAGATCTCCTTATATCTATGCAGAAGAAAATTGGGTGGATGATATGGAATTGGCTGCGGCTATGTTGGCAAAAGCAAATAAGCTTTCCATTAATACTGCATATGAATATGCAAAACAAGAACCCCTTACACCTTGGTTAGGAAAAGATACTGCCAGTCATTACCAATGGTATCCCTTTATTAATTTAGGACACTATGAATTGGCTCAACAGCTCAAAGGGGCACAACGTGATACTATTCTAGGATTTTATAAAAAGGGTATTGATGCTGTTTGGCAAAAAGCTAAACAAAATGCTTTTTACAGAGGGGTACCTTTTATTTGGTGCAGCAATAATTTAACTACTTCATTTGCCATTCAATGTAAATGGTACAAAGAATTAACAGGTGATAAAACCTATGATCAATTAGAACAAGCGAATATAGATTGGTTATTTGGCTGTAATCCTTGGGGAACAAGCATGGTGTATGGATTGCCTAATTGGGGCGATACGCCAGTGGATCCACATTCAGGATTTACACACTTAAAAAATTATCCTATTAATGGCGGTTTAGTTGACGGACCAGTTTATACAAGTATTTATAAAAATTTGATTGGTATACAACTAAATGATCCGGATGAATATGCGGCATTCCAAAGTGATTTAGCTGTATACCATGATGACTACGGCGATTATAGTACCAATGAACCTACCATGGATGGTACAGCCAGTTTAATTTATCTATTAGCAGCTCAACAGAATAGTGCAAAAAATACAGCAAAGTACAATGCCAATAAGAATCTATCGGTTTCTATTCCCATAAAGCAAATGGGCGCTATTATTAAATCTGTAAACCCTACTGAACCTTCGGTATCATTGATCTTTACTGGAGATGAGTACGGCGAGGGGTTGCCAATTATACAAGAAATATTGGCTAAAGAAAAAGTGAAAGCGGGGTTCTTTTTTACAGGACGATTTTATGCAAATAAAAAATTTACTAAAACAATAAAGACTTTAGAAAAAGAGCAACATTATTTAGGTGCGCATAGCAATGACCACCTACTCTACAACGATTGGACCAATCGAAATAAATTATTGGTGAGCTATGATTCCTTTAGTACCGATTTGGATAAGAATTTTGCTGCGATGGAAAATTTGGGAATAAATACGCAGCAACGTAAATTATTTATACCACCATTTGAATGGTGGAACGACAGTGTAGCTAGTTGGTGCAACTGGAAAGGGCTAGAATTATTCAGTTTTACTCCTGGTACTTATACCAATGCAGATTATACTTGGCCTGAAATGGGTAGTAGTTATAAAACTAATGCCATATTGATGAATCAATTGAAAACACTGGCGAGTACTCCTGGTAAGCTAAACGGTAATATTTTATTGTTGCACGTAGGAACTGACCCAAGGCGGAAAGAAAAATTATACAATGAGTTACCCGCTATCATACAGTTATTGAGAAAGAATGGGTACCGTATTAAGAGAATTGATGAACTAATTAATTAAGACTACCATTTTTCTTCTTCGGATGCTGGGGAATCTTGTTTGTACTTTTCTCGGGAAGCTTTTTTCTCTGCCAATCTTTCTAGTATCGCATCTGCAATAACGGGCGCTGCAAAATTGGTATTTTCTTTATTGAGCAATGTTTTAATTTTTGCTTCGCTTACATCAATTCGGTAAAGGATAAATACCAATTTTTCAAAATCGTGAATGATGAGCCAATTGATTGCATCAATTAATTGAGTCTTACTAAGTTGTTCAATTGCAGTAATATCTAAAATAGGTACAGACATACTTAAAATTAATATTTCTCAATCACTCCCAAGCCAAATAAAGCAAAATCATATTTGGCGGGGTCTTTGGAATCTAGCTTTTTTAAATAATTAGTCAATTCTTCAGCAGCCAACCAATCTGTTTGTTTTCGATCTAATAAATTGAATCTTTTGGCTACCCTGGCAACGTGTACATCAATTGGGCAAATTAGTTGCTGAGGTTGGATATTTTTCCAAATTCCAAAATCTACCCCAGCCTTATCTTTTCTAACCATCCACCTTAAAAACATATTCAGTCTTTTACAACTCGACCCTTTTTCTGGTGTTGAAATATGTTTCTTGGTTCTAAGCGGGGCATCTTCTAAAGAAAAAAAATAATGATGAAAATAACTCAGTGCTTCTTTAACACTGGAAGGTGGTTTATTCAAAGGCATAAATGCGTTTTCTAAGGATTCGTATTGAGTGTAGTGCTGTTTAAAAAATTCAATACAATACAATAGATCGGTAGCGTTGAAAGTTCTATGTTTAAAGCCTTCTAATCGTTTTAATTCAGCAGCACTAGCATGTAAACAAAATTGATGCGGTTGCATCTGCATGAGCTGCATTAACTCTTTCGACTTATTAATGATTGTGGTTCTATTTCCCCAAGCAAAAATGGCAGCAAAGAAACCAGCAATTTCAATGTCTTGTTTTTTCGTGAACAGATGCGGTATGCATATAGGATCGGAAGCAATAAAAGATGGTTGGTTGTATTCTTTTACTTTTCTATTAAAAAAATCTTGCAGTTTTGCCCTTGCTTCCATTATTCATTTAAAAAATTGGTCATAATGTCTATTCCCAATCTGTCTGCGATATTATTTTTATTGAAAGCATTAATCACTACTACAATACTATTTTGATTGGTGGGATTAAACGCAGCAAAAGTAGAGAAGCCATATGTGCCCCCATTATGCCAATATAAGAATGTAGTTCCGTCTTTTTCAATAGTATGCCATGCTTTAGCAATAGCCACTTGTTTATTTATTTGGGTGGTTTTTTGAAGAACAGACTTAACCACTGTAGCATTTTGATTGGATGCAATAAAGTCTAGATATTGTAAAAGATCAGTGGCATCCGACTTGATACCACCCGCACCAACCAATACACTCATGTTCCAGTAGGTTGCCACTTCATTCCCAAAATAACCAGTGGCTTTAGGCATTCTCTTGGCTGGTTCAATACCTGTATGCTTTAATTGAAAAGGCTTATTAATGTATTCAACTAATAATTGCTCATAGCTTCTACTACTTATATTTTCAGCAATGACTCCTGCAAGACCTACACCTAAATTAGAGTAGGCTACTTTGCCAAAAGTTTTGGGCTCTGTTATATTTAAATAATAATATAAATTGTCTTTATCATAATTGGCATAAGGTTGTAAACGGTCTTGCGGGATGCCAATATTCTCAGGAAGTCTAGGTAAACCGGAAGTATGGTTTAATAGATGTACTATTTGAATAGCAGTGATAGCTTGATTCTTTTTTAGACTATCCGGCAAGAATTGAGTAATTAAACTCGTATCTGCAATATTGTTTTTTAGCAATACCGATTCTAATAAAAAAGCTGTAAAAGTTTTACTAATGCTCCCAATTTCAAATTGTGTTTCAGGAGTAAACGCAAGGTTGGATTTTTTATCTGCAACCCCTGCTGTAAAGAATTGATGTTTGCCTTTTACAGAACTAGCAACCATAATACCTGGTACTAAGTTTAGTTTAATAATACTATCCACCTTCGCTTGTATGGGATGTATATTATTTACTTGTGCAATACTATTTGCGAAAACTAATATTATTGCACAAGCCAGTATCCAGGATTTTTTATTCATTATGCCAATGCTTTTTCTAAATCAGCAATTAAGTCGTCTGCATCTTCTACGCCAATACTTAGTCTGATTAAAGTATCACTTAAACCATTGGCTATACGTTTTTCTCTAGGAATGGAAGCGTGTGTCATAGATGCTGGATGATTAATTAAGCTCTCTACTCCACCTAAACTTTCTGCTAATGAGAATAATTTGGTTGAAGACAAAACCTTTTTAGCTGCATCCATGCTATCGTCCTTTAATTCGAATGAAAGCATACCGCCAAAATCGCGCATTTGTTTTCTTGCGATTGCATAATTGGGATGATCTTCAAATCCACACCAGTACACTTTACCTACTTTAGGATGTTTTCTTAACCAATGTGCAATAGCCCTCCCGTTTTCGCAATGTCTTTGCATACGCAAGTGCAATGTTTTAATGCCTCTTAACACCAAGAAGCAATCCATTGGTCCTGGAACTGCGCCACAACTTTTTTGAATAAAATACAATTGCTCTCTTAGTTCTGCACTATTCATCATCAAAGCCCCTTGAATGACATCGCTATGCCCTCCCAAATATTTAGTAGCAGAGTGCATCACAATATCTGCACCCAAGTCTAATGGGTTTTGTAAATAAGGAGAGGCAAAAGTATTGTCTACACAAAGCAATACATTATTCGCTTTTGCAATGGCTGCTACTGCTTCTATATCGGTAATATTCATCAATGGATTGGTAGGTGTTTCAATCCAAATTAATTTTGTTTTTGTAGAAACAGCCGCTTTAATATTGGCTACATTGGTTGTATCTACATAGGTAAAAATGATCCCAAATTTTTCGAACACTTTTGAGAAAAGTCGGTAGGTACCGCCATACATATCATTGGCTGCAATTACTTCGTCTCCAGGACTCAATAGTTTGATGACTGCATCAGTTGCAGCTACTCCACTACCAAATGCTAATCCAAATTGTCCATTTTCAATTTGAGCATAAGCTTCTTCTAATGCTTTTCTGGTTGGATTTTGGCTTCTAGCATATTCGAAACCCTTATTTACACCAGGGGCTTCTTGTACATAAGTAGAAGTTTGATAAATAGGCGTCATAATGGCTCCAGTAGATGGATCTGGTTCTGCTCCAGCATGAATGTATTTAGTAGCGGTCTTCATAGTATATTATTTTTTGTTAGTTACAAGTGTCATGGGCAATTCGGCACGTTGGTTATCCCAAAGCATTACCAGATTTGCTTTTCCAGCATTTTCATTAAAGTAAAT
>JAGOGG010000081.1 GCA_017996795.1 Sediminibacterium sp.
ATAATGTGCTTTGTGGTTGATGAAAATTCGTGATTAATGCACGAATGATTTTAAATGAATAGCCCGGTGCAATAATGATTTGCGTTTTCGTAATAATTCTACTTGCATTATTTTTTTGCATCCATTGTAGCAATGATTGCAGCGACTCTGTAGCCGACGGTAATACTATTTCGCCGGCATTAGTATATTCTTTCAGTATATTTTTTTGCGCACTTTTATTTTCAGCAATTTCCCCAGCAGCAGCATAAGGTTCCCACTGCGTTACATGTAAATTGTCTGCTCCAATATGCGGATTCCGAATCGTCTTAAGGCCAATCCAGTAAAGGCTTTCCAGCGTTCGTAGCGAAGTTGTTCCCACAGCAATAATTCCTTTTTCTACATGCGATAATAATTGCTCAATAGTCTCAAGGGTTACATCAATAAATTCTGCATGCATTTCATGATCCTTCATCTGTTCTGCTTTCACCGGCTTGAAAGTGCCTGCGCCCACATGCAGCGTAACATATGCTTTGAGTATATTTTTTTCGGACAATTTTGAAAACACACTCTCGGTAAAATGCAAGCCTGCTGTTGGCGCTGCTACTGATCCATCGTGTTTCGCATAAATGGTTTGGTATCTTTCTTTATCCGCCTCTTCTGTGGCTCTGTTTAAATAGGGGGGAAGGGGAATGTCTCCTGCTAAATGCAAGACCTCTGCAAAGCTTAGCCCTGCTGGCTCCCAGCGGAATTCAATCAAAAAACAATCAGGTAAAGTGGCCACTTTGGTTGCCTCAATTCTCAGGCCCCCGCCACCGCTGCCCGCCGCGCCACTGCCCGAAGGCGCTGCCACACTCAGCTGCACCGATCCCTCCTTCCATTTCTTTGCACCGCCAACCAGGCATTTCCACTGTACCGATCCCTTCTGTAACATGGCTGTGGTAATATCTTCATACTGATCGGCTGGCTCCAAACAAAACAGTTCTATTAATCCGCCCGTTGGCTTTTGAAATAGCAATCGGGCTTCCACCACTTTGGTATTATTGAAAACCAACAAACTTCCAGTGGGCAGTTCATCGGCAATATTTGCGTAGGTATTTTCCCTAATTGGGCCAGATCCCCAAACCAACAGTTTACTCTGGTCTCGCTGTTCCAGGGGGTAACGGGCTATTTTTTGATCGGGAAGCTCATAAGTGAAATCGGAAATATGCAGTAATGACGGGTGTTTCATGGGTTTTCTTTAGAAATTCACGGCTTATCCACAGCTATTCACAGGTTATACAGTGCCATAAGCGCCAAATTGTCTGAAACGCAAGATAGGAAAGCATTACAGCTCCACAAATCTTGTGGATAAATACAATACCCCCATTTTTGGGTTAAAAGTGGGAAAAAGTGTTATTTTGTGTCAACAAGTGGTAATCTTGGAAATATTTATTCACTTATGATCGGATTTCACGGAGAATATGAAGCAACGGTAGACGCCAAGGGGCGCTTCCTTCTTCCGGGCGGACTGAGAAAACAGTTGCCTGAAGGAGAGAGTCGCTTTATTCTGGGCCGTGGCTTCGAAAAATGTCTCACGCTGTATCCAATGAAAAGTTGGGAATTAATTATTGCCAAGATTAGTCAGTTAAATGATTTTGATCCAAAAGTACGTCAATTCAGACGTCAGTTTTTAGGCGGTGCTACCGAAATAGAATTAGATGCGGCGGGCAGAATGTTATTGCCCGCTTCATTAAAAGAATTCGCTGGCCTTTCTAAAGACATTGTACTTGCTGCCGCGATGGACCGTTTTGAAATTTGGGATGCAGCCAAGTACAAACAGCTCTTTGAGGATTTCTCTTCGGAGGCTTTTAGTAGCCTTGCGCAGGAAGTAATGCAGGAAGCAGATAAAAAACAAGATAAATAACCAGCATGGAAAATTTACCTGCTAGCGATTATCATGTTCCCGTTCTGTACCATGAAACTATTGAGGCGCTTTCTATTCAACCCAATGGGGTGTATGTAGACTGCACTTTTGGTGGTGGTGGTCATAGCAAAGGCATTTTAGAAAAATTAGGTCCCAACGGAAAGTTGGTGGCTTTTGATCAAGATGCAGATGCTCAACAGAATATTCAGAATGAGCCCAGGCTCTTATTTGTTCCGCAAAACTTTCGCCATTTACATCGCTTTCTTCGCTTGCATGGTATTACGCAAGTAGATGGGGTGTTGGCCGATTTAGGAGTGAGCTCTCATCAATTTAATGAAGGGGAGCGTGGTTTCTCCATTCGTTTTGAAGGCCCAATGGATATGCGCATGGACAGAAGGCAAGGTGTTACTGCTGCTGATATTATTAAAACTTTCAGCGAATTGCAGTTGCATAAAATGTTTGAACAATACGGTGAAGTAACCAATGCTAAAACCTTGGCTGCACATATTGTTCAACAAAGAACGCGCTTGCCCTTTGCTACCATTGATCAGTTTAAAGCAATGATCAGCTCCGTTGTAAAAGGAAATCCAAATAAATATTTAGCACAGGTTTTTCAGGCATTGAGAATGGAAGTGAACGATGAAATGGGTGCCTTGAAAGAAATGTTGCAGCAATTGCCTACGGTGCTAAAACCCGGTGGCAGAGCGGCTATCATCACTTTTCATTCTATAGAAGATAGAATGGTAAAGAACTTTTTTAAACAAGGAAGTTTTGATGAAGTAATTGACAATCCATTTGTTTCTGTAGAAAAAGTGGAAGTGTTTAAACTAGTGAACAAGAAGCCCATTACGGCTGGTGAAGTTGAATTGAAAAGGAATACAAGAAGTAGGAGCGCAAAGCTACGTGTAGCAGCGCGCGTTTAATATATATACCGTGCCCGAAAACAAAACAAATCCCAAGAACCCTTTAAGGGGGTTGCTCAACTATGAGTGGATTGTGAAGAACACTGGTTTCTTCCTTTTCCTTTCTGTTTTAGCAGTATTGTATATAGCCAACGGTCATATGGCCGATAAAACCATACGCCGTATTAACGCAATCAATAACGAATTAAAAGAGTTACAGTTCAAATACAAAACGCTCAAAAGTGAGTTGATGTATAAAACAGAAGAATCTCAAATTGTTCAGTTGGTTGAACCAATGGGTTTAAAAATAAGTAAAGACATGCCTGAGCGCATCAAACAATAATGGAAGTAAAACGCGACATATTATGGAGAGTCTACCTCAGTTATATACTGATGGTGATTGCTTGCATAGCCATTTTTGGTAAGGCGGTTTACATTCAACAAGTGGAAGGTGCAAAATGGAGAAGCATGAGTGATAGCTTGCACCAACGCATTGATGAAATTGAAGCAGAGCGCGGAACCATCTATAGTGAAGACGGTCAAATGCTCAGTACTTCTATTCCGCAGTTTGATATTTTTATTGATTTCAGGGTAGCTGGTTTAAGAGAAAAAAATGGGTTGCGCTTTAGAGAAAATATTGATTCACTCAGTTTTCATTTAGCGCAATTGTTTAAAGATATGAGTCCGGTTGAATACAAGCGTGTATTGCAACAGGCGTATAAAGCGCAGGACGGTTACTTTCCCCTTAAGAAAAAAATCAGCTTTACCCAATACGATTCCTTACGCAATTTTCCTTTGTTCAAATTGGGTCGTTACAAAAGCGGCATGATTGCGAATGAAAGAACCATTCGCCTGAATCCCTATCAAATGCTGGCTTTCAGAACAATTGGCTTGGCGCGTGATTCTAATAAAGTGGGTTTAGAAAAAACCTACGACGCAGTACTTAAAGGGCGTAATGGTAAGCAAACAGTTCGTTCTATTGCCGGTGGGATTGGAGTGCCCGTGGATGATACTTACCTTATTGAGCCAGAAACCGGAAAAGATATTGTGAGCACTATTGATGTATTCATTCAAGATATTGCTGAAGCGGCTTTAATGAAAATGATGGTGCAGAATGAAGCAGAAAATGGTTGTGCTATTGTATTAGAAACCAAAACTGGTAAAGTAAAAGCCATTGCGAATTTAGGCAGAATGGCCAATGGCACTTACTGGGAAAATTTAAACTATGCCATCACACCGAGTGAACCAGGTTCTACTTTTAAGTTGGCTACTTTAATGGCTTTGTTGGAAGACAAAAAAGTAAACTTAAATCAAACCATCAATTTAGAAAATGGTGTTTGGAGAGTGGCTGGTCAAACGGTGTACGATTCTGAAAGACATGCAGAGAATATTGTAACAGTAAAGCAAGCATTTGAGTTGAGTTCTAATGTGGCCATGGCTAAAATGGCTGTAACGCATTACTTGAATAATCCTCAATTGTATTTGAAGCATTTACGCAAAATGAGAATGGATACCATCACAGGTATTGATTTAGTTGGAGAGCGAAAGCCAGTGATTCATCGCCCTGGTTCTAAGTTGTATGGCCCTACTACTATTCCTTGGATGAGCTTTGGGTATAACTTAGCCATCAGTCCTTTGCATACTGCTATGTTGTACAATGCCATTGCGAATAATGGTACCATGATGCGTCCTTATTTAGTGAGTAGTATTAAAGAAGAAGGCGTGTTATTAAAAGATATTCCGCCTACTATTTTAGATACTCAAATTTGTAGTCCTGCTACATTGGCTATGTTGAAAGCCAGTTTAGAAGGGGTTTGTATTGCTGGTACTGCAAAGTCTTTATTTGCAGGAACTCCTTATAAAGTAGCGGGTAAAACAGGAACTGCTTTAGTAGCGGATGGTAACAGAGGGTATGCCAATAAAATTTACCAAAGTTCTTTTGCAGGTTATTTTCCTGCAGATAATCCACAGTATACTTGTGTGGTTGTCATTAAGAACAAACCTTTTGCTGCGAGTTTTTATGGCGCATCGGTTGCGGGTCCTGTGTTCAAAGAAATTGCGGATCGTTTATACAGTACCTATATTAAAACCAACAAAACTTTGATTGCGGGTACCAATAAAAAAGACAGCACTTATTTTAAATACAATGGCTACAAGGCAGACCTGGCTTATTTGTCTGAGAAATTGCAATTAAAAATTTCCGATTCAACTGGTAGGGCAGATGAGTGGACCAGCCTCAATAAAAATACGGCTGCCGCAGTAATGCAGAAAATGCCTATCAACAAAAATGCCATGCCTCCATTAAAAGGCTTGGGATTAAAAGATGCCCTTTACCTCTGCGAAGAAATGGGATTAATGGTGCAGGTGAAAGGAAGAGGTAGGGTGTTAGATCAATCCATATTGCCTGGTCAGCCCATTGCAAAAGGTCAATTAATTCAAATCAACTTAAACTAGTACGCATACCATGAAAACACTTCAGCAATTACTCGTTCAACTAAAGCCTCTGCAGATTGCAGGTTCGCTTGAATTGAGTATTGGTGCTATTGAAATTGATTCAAGAAAAGTGAAAGGGGGTACTGCGTTTATTGCCATCACTGGTGTGCAAACTGATGGACATACATTTATTCATAAAGCCATTGAATTAGGCGCGGTAGCGATTATTTGTGAAACCATGCCTGCTGAATTAGTAGCAGGTATTACTTATGTGAAAGTGGCCAATACACAAGAAGCAACTGCTCGTATGGCGGTGGAGTTCTATAACCATCCCTCTACACAAGTAAAATTGGTAGGCGTTACTGGTACCAATGGAAAAACAACCATTGCTACTTTATTGTTTAAATTATTTCGTCAGCTTGGATATAAATGTGGTTTAATCAGCACCGTGCAAAATCAAATTGATGATGCCATTATTCCTGCAACACATACTACGCCTGATGCCATCAACTTAAATGCATTGTTGCAGCAGATGGTGAATGAAGGTTGCTCTTATGTGTTCATGGAATGCAGTAGTCACGCTATTCACCAACATCGCATCACCGGTTTGCAATTTGATGGAGCGCTATTCAGCAATATCACCCACGACCATTTAGACTACCATAAAACTTTTGACGAATACATTCGCGTTAAGAAAAAATTCTTTGACGATTTACCTGCTACTGCATTTGCTATTTCTAATGCAGATGATAAGCGTGGTGAAGTCATGTTACAAAATACTGTTGCTACCAAATACTTGTACAGCCTTAAAACTATGGCTGCTTTCAAGGGAAAAATATTAGAAAATGCATTGACCGGCTTAGTGATGACCATTAACGACCAGGAAGTGCATTTTCGCCTAATTGGAACTTTTAATGCGTATAACTTATTGGCTGTTTACGGTGCAGCTATTTGTTTGGGCAAAGAAAGTCAGGAAGTATTGACTGCACTTAGTATGCTTACTGGTGCAGAAGGTCGCTTCGATTATATCATTAGTGCCAACAATATTATTGGCATAGTAGATTATGCGCATACGCCTGATGCGTTGGAAAATGTATTGGCTACCATTAAAAAATTACGCAAAGGGTATGAGCAAATTATTACAGTGGTGGGCTGCGGAGGTGATAGAGATAAAACCAAAAGACCCATCATGGCGCAAGCTGCTTGCGATTTAAGCGACCGGGTGATTTTAACCAGTGATAATCCTAGAACGGAAGATCCAGAAGCCATTTTACGCGACATGGAAACAGGATTGTCTAGTTCTGCTAAGAGAAAATACATCACCATCGTAGACAGAAAATTAGCTATTGAAGAAGCAGTTAAAATAGCTAAACCCGAAGACATCATTTTAGTGGCAGGAAAGGGTCATGAAAAATACCAAGACATCAATGGAGTGAAGCATCCTTTTGATGACAAACAAATTTTACAAAAAGCATTTACCCTAGTTACCCCTTAAACCTATTGTATGTTATATCAATTATTTAACTGGCTAAAACAAACCTTCGATATCCCCGGAGCAGGACTATTTCAGTTCCTGACTTTTAGGATTGCCATGGCTATTGTTTTGAGCTTGGTAATTGCTACGGTTTATGGTAAGCGCATCATTTTGTTTTTGCAGAAAAAACAAATTGGTGAATCGGTTAGAGACTTGGGTTTGGCTGGCCAAGAGCAGAAGAAGGGTACTCCAACTATGGGGGGTATTATTATTCTATTGAGTATTCTAATTCCTACTTTATTGTTTGCCAACTTAGATAAAGTATATGTGCGTTTGATGATTTTGTGTACGGTTTGGTTGGGTATCATTGGATTTTTAGACGACCTCTTTAAAATTCGTGCAAGAAAAGCAGCACTTCAAAAAGGCGAAAAATACAAGAAAAAAGATTCAGATGGTTTGGCAGGTATTTCAAAAATTATTGGCCAAGTAGGTTTGGGTATTATCATTGGTACGACCCTTTATTTTAGCAATGCCGTTACAGTGGAGCGTGAAATCATAGGGTCTGATAGAAAAATTTCGGTATTAAAAGAAGGGGACCGTTTTGCAAAGGATTCTACCATCATTGTTCGACAGATGAATGGGATTGAAAGAAAGTTTGTAAAAGTAAAAACGCCTATCACTACTATTCCTTTTGTGAAGAACCATGAATTCAACTACAGTAAGTTAGTGAGTTGGATGGGGGCTGGTGCAGAAAAATATACTTGGATTGTGTATATCCTGATTGTGACTTTGATCATTACTGCTGTAAGTAATGGAGCCAACTTAACCGATGGATTAGATGGATTGGCTGCTGGTGTGAGTGCCATTATTGGTGCGGGTTTGCTGGTATTTATTTACGTGAGTTCTAACTATGTTTTTGCTGATTACTTAAATATTATGTACATCCCTAATCTGGGTGAGCTGACCATTTTTGTGGGTGCTTTTGTGGGTGCTTGTATTGGATTCTTATGGTACAATGCTTATCCTGCTCAGGTTTTTATGGGCGATACTGGTAGCCTTGCATTGGGTGGGATCATTGCCTCTTTGGCCATCATCGTGCGCAAAGAATGGTTGATTCCAATTTTCTGCGGTGTGTTCTTGGTAGAAAATTTAAGTGTGATGATTCAGGTAGGATATTTTAAATACACCAAGAAAAAATATGGAGAAGGTAGAAGGGTTTTCTTAATGAGTCCCTTACACCATCACTACCAGAAAAAAGGTTTTCACGAAAGTAAGATTGCGGTAAGATTTTGGATCATCACCATCATGTTGGTGGTAATGAGTGTGGTATCATTAAAAATTAGATAAGAAAGTGAGTAGTAATATCATCATATTAGGCGGAGGCGAAAGCGGTGTTGGTGCTGCTGTGCTGGCAAAGCACAAGGGCCATCCCGTATTCTTATCCGACGGAGGTAAACTAAAAGATATTTATAAGGCTGAGCTAAATGCCAATGGAATTGAATTTGAAGAGGGTGGGCATAGTGTTGAACGAATTTTAGCTGCGGATGAAGTAGTAAAGAGCCCTGGTATTCCAGAGAAAAACGAAATGGTGAAAGCCATTCGTGCTAAAGGAATTCCAGTAATCAGTGAAATTGAATTTGCGTATCGATACAAGGGTGATAGTACCATAGTAGCCATCACGGGCAGCAATGGAAAAAGTACTACTACTGCACTCATGTACCATATCTGTAAAACTGCGGAACTCGATTGTGCCATGGTGGGCAATATTGGTTACTCTTTTGCACGTCAGGTAGCTGAAGATCCAAAACCTTTATACATTATTGAAGTCAGTTCTTTTCAGTTAGATGATATCAAGACATTTAGACCCAATGTGAGTATTCTCTTGAATATTACCGAAGATCATTTAGACCGATACGATTACAAATTTGACAACTATATCAATAGCAAATTCAGGATCATCGAAAACCAAACCATGGATGATTATTTCATCTATTGTTTAGACGACGAAACGATCATGCAACGATTCCCATTACTAACTATCCATACTAACCCACTACCATTCTCTATGAAACAAGAAGTAAAAAAAGGCGGCTACATCAAGGGCGACCAGATGATGCTGCGCATCCAAGAAGAAAGAGTAAGCATGAGTATCTACGATTTTGCCCTTAAAGGGAAACACAACAATTACAACACCATGGCAGCGGGTATTGCAGCATCTACCATTGGCATTCGAAAGGAAAAAATTCGTGATGCAGTGAAGAACTTTCATAGTCTAGAGCACCGCATGGAATTTATTGCGATGGTTCGTGGCGTTGAATTTATTAACGACAGTAAAGCCACCAATGTGAACAGTACCTGGTATGCTTTAGAGAGCATGAATAAGCCTACTGTTTTAATATTGGGTGGGGTAGACAAAGGGAATGATTACTCTTTAATTACCGACTTGGTAAAAGAAAAGGTAAAAGCCATTGTTTGTATGGGAACAGATAATAGTAAAATCATTGCGGCATTTAAAGACATAGTGCCCATGATTATTGAAACGGATAGTGCAAAAAAAGCGGTCAACGCAGCATTTAGAGCGGCCACCAAAGACGATGTGGTATTGCTTAGCCCAGCATGTGCCAGCTTTGACTTATTCAAAAATTACGAAGACAGAGGAACCCAGTTTAAAGAAGCCGTTAAGGAATTATAATGTCTGAAATAAAAGATACCCTATTTTCTCAAATACCTTCGGTGGATGGTGTGCGAAAGCAACTCCTTACCCGCACGAGAGGGGATAAATATATATGGGGTATCGTATTGTTATTGTC
>JAGOGG010000266.1 GCA_017996795.1 Sediminibacterium sp.
CAAACGGTGCCTTTAGATGGAATAGCTGCATTTGTTCATTCTTTATTAGACAATATTCAAGTGTCTATGTACAATAAAGCAAAAGCATTTCAACAAGAAAATATTAGAACCGCCGATACTTGGGATGAGTTTGTTGAAATTTTAGACACGAAAGCGGGTTTTGTTTCGGCGCATTGGGATGGAACAGCAGAAACAGAGGACAAAATTAAAGAGCTTACAAAAGCCACCATTCGTTGCATTCCTTTAGACAATCCTCAAGAGGAAGGGCTTTGTATTTTATCTGGAAAAAAATCGACCCAACGAGTGCTATTTGCCAGAGCTTATTGATATATTTATTAAATGGAATATAATAAATATAGTCTTGTTTTCAAAGGCAGTGGATTTGAGTATTTCAAAATTCAATTGGTGAATATTATACTCACTACCATTACCCTTGGATTTTATTATCCTTGGGCAAAAGCAAGGACACTGCATTTCTTTTATGGGAATACCCATTTTAATGGTCAACCCTTTGTGTTTACTGGTACAGGAGAACAAATGTTTAAAGGGTTTATTAAAGCTTTTTTGATATTGTTATGTCTATATGGACTAGTGATTTACTTGTCATTGAATGAACAAGAATTGGTTGCTACTGCACTATTATATATTATCCTTTTGTTCATCATTCCCTTGGCTATTCATGGCTCTTATCGTTACCGATTCGCCAAGACCATTTGGAGTGGAATACGTTTTGGATACATGGGTGATAAATGGGAACTACTCATGCTTTGCATTAAGGGAACTTTTTTAACCATTGTTACCTTTGGAATTTATGGCGCTTGGTTTATCATGAATTTGCGTAGATACTTATTGTGTAATATTAAAATAGGAGATGCCCGATTCTCTTATAAAGGCGTGGGTGGTGAATACTTCTGGCTCAATGTAAAAGGATATTTGCTGAGTATTTTTACTTTCGGAATTTATTTCTTTTGGTGGCAGAAAGATTTGTTTGCCTACTTTGTTAATAACTTAAGACTTACAAAAGGCGATCAAACCATGTTGTTGAAATCTAAAGCCACTGGTGGAGATTTTTTAGCAATGATCATGGTAAACCTGATACTTTTTGTTTTTACTTTAGGCTTGGCTACTCCATGGATTGTGGTAAGGACTACGCGCTTTTTGCTAGAAAATATAGTCCTGGATGGTACAATCGCATTTGATGAATTAAGGCAAACCCAAGAAAATTTTGATGATGCAACCGGAGAAGATATAGCCGACTTTTTAGACTTTGGTTTTATAATATAATGGACAATATTCAACAGGTCAATTTTTTTGATGGATTACAAGCTGGTTCTAAATCTGCATTGATGTATTTTAATGCAGAAGGAATCTCTATTCAGTTGGGTGTTTATTGGGATAAAGAAGCAACTGTTTTGTTTTTTCCTTATCAACAATGCCAACTTCAACAAACAGGGGATCAACTATTTGTATTTTTAAATAAGAATGCAACTAATTATATTTCTTTTAGTGCAAATGAAAGTTTTGCTGTGGACTTGAAACAAAAATTTAATCAGAAAGACCAATCATTTGCAGGATCACTTTTAAGAATGAATGTATTTTCATTGGGTATAATGGTAGTCATTTTATTAGCGGGTGTGTATTGGGGTATTTCATCCATTGTGCCTTGGGCAGGATTAAAGTTGATTAAACCAACTACCGAAACCGAACTGGGAGAAAAAATGTATCAGTCGATGATGCAAGGTGAAACCATTGATAAGGAGAGAACAAAATTGTTGCAAGAATTTGCCCGATCAATGCAACTAAGCAACAATTACCCTATTAAATTGACTGTTGTAAAAAATAAGGAAGTAAATGCCTATGCTATTCCAGGCGGAAATATTGTGGTTTATTCTGGAATAATCAAAGCAATGAAGTCGCCAGACGAATTAGCTGCTTTATTAGGGCATGAAACGGCCCATATTAATGAGAGACATAGTTTACGATCTATATTAAGAAGTGCTGCAACAGGTCTCATTGTTTCTGTTGTGTTGAATGATATTTCGGGTGTGTTTTCTATTGTTGTAGAGAATGCAGAGGGGTTAAGAACTATGCACTTTTCTAGAGGTATTGAAAAAAATGCAGATGAAGAGGGGATGAAAATATTGGTTAAAAACAATATTCATCCATTAGCAATGAAAAAATTAATGCAACGTCTAAAAGAGAATAGTCCTGAAATACCAGAAGTACTTTCCTTTATGCAATCTCATCCTGCTACGGATGAAAGAATAAAACACGCTACCGAATTTGCTGTTCCTTATAAAAACAGTTCCTTTGCACCCAATCCAGTCTTGGATTCAATTTGGACTGCGTTAAAATAAAATGAAGCAAAAAGAAATACACCCTGGATTACAGCCCTATTTAGAAGGAAAGACAATTCTCATCAATAAACCACTTACATGGACTTCGTTTGATGTAGTAAGAAAAATTAGAAATATCACAAGAATTGTAAAAGTAGGTCATGCTGGCACATTAGATCCGTTGGCTTCTGGTTTGCTGATTGTTTGCACGGGGAAATTTACTAAGAAGATTAATGAGTACATG
>JAGOGG010000267.1 GCA_017996795.1 Sediminibacterium sp.
TAGCCGCTTGGAGAATGTAAACGGTTAAACTTACCAGTGATGTAGACATGCCGCCATCTGCCAATTACAACGATATGCCACCTCCAGGAGAAGTGGTAGACGACTTACCATTCTAAACTATTCCAACTACTTTTTAGGATCAACACCTGACAGTATGCAAAAACAAATCACTTTAAAACTAAAGCCAGAAGAAGCTGCAACTTCAGAACTAGTGCATCAATTGATTGCGCAGTCTGCTGGTGTACCCAGTTCAGCCGTTAATGGATACCGAACTCTGAAGCAGTCTATAGATGCCCGAAGTAGGCAGCAAGTTTGGATCAACCTAACCCTACAAGCTTTTATTAACGAGCCTTTTATTGAAAGAGATAGAATCTCCATTCCATTAGCATCCATTCCATCCAACGCAAAAAGCGTTATCATCATTGGGGCAGGACCAGCTGGATTATTTGCAGCATTGGAATTAATTGAATTAGGCATCAAACCCATCCTATTAGAAAGAGGAAAAGACGTTAAAGCCAGAAGAAGAGATTTGGCAATACTAAATAAAGAAGGCATCATTAACCCAGATAGTAATTATTGTTTTGGCGAAGGAGGAGCAGGAACCTATAGTGATGGAAAACTGTATACGCGAAGTAGTAAAAGAGGCAGTATAGATAAAGTGTTGCAACTGTTTTATCAGTTTGGTGCCGAGGAAAAAATTTTATACCAATCACATCCACATATTGGCACCAATAAATTACCGCAGATCATTTCTGCCATGCGTGAGCAAATTATTGAAGCCGGCGGTGAAGTCCATTTTGAAACCAAGGTAACCGATATTGTTACAAAAAATGATGCAATACAAGAACTCATCACTGCAAATGGAAATCGTTTTGCAGCAGACGCGTATATTTTGGCAACAGGTCATTCTGCGCGTGATATTTTCAGGTTATTGCAGCAAAAAAATATTTTAATTGAAGCCAAACCATTTGCACTAGGGGTTAGAATAGAACATCCACAAAGTATTATTGATGCAGCCCAATACCATTGTGATTTACGAGGAGCTTATTTACCGCCTGCATCTTATAGTTTAGTGGAACAAGTAAACCAACGTGGGGTATTTAGTTTTTGCATGTGCCCAGGGGGGATTATAGCCACCGCTTCAACAGATCCCGGCGAATTAGTAGTGAATGGCTGGAGCCCAAGCAAAAGAAACAATCCATTTGCCAATAGCGGCATGGTAGTGCAAGTTGCAGAAACAGATGCTTTGAAATATTTTAAAAAGCAATCTGTCAATTCATTATTGCTCATGGATTTTCAACAATCCGTAGAACAAAAAGCATTTAATGCGGGTGGCGGAAACTTTGTAGCGCCTGCTCAAAGAATGATTGATTTTTGTAACAACAAAACCTCTACTGATTTACCCGATTGTAGTTATTTGCCCGGATTGGCCGCTGCTAATTTAAAAGAAGTATTACCCAATTTTATTCTGGAAAGTTTACAGGGTGCATTAAAAATATTTGGTGCAAAAATGAAGGGCTATTATACCAATGATGCAGTATTGGTAGCAACAGAAAGTAGAACCTCCTCTCCTGTTCGCATACCCAGAGATGCAGAAAATTTAACCCATCCGCAGTTGAATAATTTATATCCATGTGGTGAAGGAGCGGGCTATGCTGGAGGAATTGTAAGCGCAGCAATGGATGGACAAAGACTAGCTAGGCAAATTGCTGCTGTATGGGCTTAAAAAATCAGCCTTATTTTTTTCTTGCCTCTAATAAATTTTCCTTTATCAACGAATTGGATTGATAAGCTGCTTGTTCTGTAGCATATTGTTCCTTCTTTTCTGGAGACCAATTAGTTATTCCACTCAAATTAGGTTTGCCTGCATCTACCCAAGCAGTGTACCAAAAATCGGCAATCATATCTGCAGAATGCAGCAGCTGTTGATTAATAGTTGGCTGTAGTTTTTCGGAATAGGCTTTTGCAAAAGCGGTGGTATAAGACCTAGATTGTTTTCCGTTTCGCATTTGATACCGATACTTAGTAGAGTCGTTAAATGCTAAACTGGTTTCCACTTCTTTGGCCAACATAGTAGGAACCAACTCATGCGCTCTTTTAATAGCACGAAAAACATCTTTAATAGGATTTCTTAAATAACGAACTTTATGACCGCTGTATAAATTGTATTGTTCCATTTCCAATTCAGGAATCATAGATTCCCATAGACTATGCAACCCTTGTTGATTGGTTAATTGACCATCGTAATTGATAGTGGTGTGCAAAGGAACATTGGCGTCTCCAATATAATGACCTAGATCTGCAGCATAAAACAAAATGGAATCTTTGTTTTGCATTTTAAACGCATTCGTCAATTGATTTTTGAGCACAATGATTTGATAGGGAACATATCCATATTTGGTTAAAGTATCTAAACTGTAACGAGCAATTGCTTTATTAAAATCTAGTGGCAAATCATAAGCAGGCTTTTCATTGAAAGGTTCTAAATCAATAAAATGCTTGGGTGCTTCTGTACTATCGGTATTTCTTCTGGTATCTGCTCTTGGCGCATCGTATACCAACTTTCCTATATTGCTG
>JAGOGG010000082.1 GCA_017996795.1 Sediminibacterium sp.
TTACAACAGGAACAACTACAGGTTGATTATTCTTAATGATATGCGCTGTACCTCTTCTTCCAGGTGCAAAGGGTTTGGTTGTACCTTGAGGGAAAGTAATCACCCAGCTTTTATTAAGGGCTTGGTCTATTTTTTGTGTGTCAGACTCATCCCTATTTCTACTAATATCTTGGCCTTCTGCTCTCCAAGTTCTTTTTACAGTTAGTGCACCAGCCAATTTAAATAGTCTACTAATCAAACTCCCATTCATGGTTTCTTCTGCAGCAACGAAATATATATTCGTGAATGGATTTAATAAATAATAGGGCAATCCCAATTTATTTTGCTTTCTCCATTTTACTGCACAAAAAATATGGATGAAAGTAATTACATCTGCAAAATATGTTTGGTGATTGCTCACGAACAGTACATTGTTTTTCGGAAGTTTACGCAAATGCTCTGTTCCTTCAATTTTAATGGAATTAATTAAAGCGAGACCAGGATATGTTGCCATTCCTACTATTCCATAAACGAACGATCGTACAACGCGTATATTCTTTATTCTCTCCACTAAATTCATGTCGATAATAATTGGCCAGCAGTGCAAAATAAGGAATGTATTATACATTTGCACCAGAAAAAATAAACAATGGCTTTAACAACTGTGATTTTTGATATTGATGGCTTATTAATAGATAGTGAACCACTTTGGCACGAAGCTGCTACAGCTGTATTTAGTCAGTATGGAGTAAAACTGACCGACGCTATGTACGCAAGTACTACAGGTCTAAGAACCAAAGAATTTGTACAATGGTGGTTTGGTTATTTTGGAATTGATATGAAGTATGCAGCTGATGCAGAAAAGAATATAGTAGAAGATGTTTTAAAAAGAATTAAGGAAAAAGCGAATATCATGCCTGGGGTACCTCATATTTTTGAATTCTTTGCTAATAAGCAATTTAAAATTGGGTTAGCTACTTCATCTCCCCCAGCTTTAATTGATCTGGTTGTGAGAATGACTGGTATTCAAGCTTTTTTATCTGCAACCGCATCTGCCGAATATTTACCTTACGGAAAACCTCATCCTCAAGTATACCTGAATTGTGCTGAAGCAATGCAGAGCAAGCCTACGGAATGTATTTGTTTTGAGGATTCTTTTAATGGACTTATTGCTGCTAAATCCGCAAGAATGAAATGTGTAGTTATACCACATCATTCATTAAATAAAGATGAACGCTGGGGCGCTGCCGACCTCAAATTAAGCTCACTTCAAAATTTCGGTGAACTCCATTTTGAACGTTTGAATGGGTAATCTTTTTTATAAATACGGAATAGTGTAATCGAATAAATTTCGACTTAAATAATCCCAAAAAAAATGCCCCGAATATTCGGGGCATTTAAGCTTATAATAAACTAATACTAGTTTTTGCTTTTCAAGTTTGGATGTGGAGCAGGTACGCTATTAGGACCTTCTTCAGTTGTTCCTTGTAAATCTACAGTGTTGGCTTTACCATCCTGCGCATAAACAAATAACAATCTGCTTTCAGCAATACCTTGCTTTTCTACTAAGTACTTGATAACTGCATTCACACGCTCCCAACTTTGCTGTTGAGCAGCTTTGCTAGTTGCACCGTATCCAATTACTTTTACATTACAAGTAGGACTAGCTTTCAATTGAGCAGCAGCAGCACTTAAAACTACCATTGCATCTTTGCTCAATTTAGTTGTTGTTCCTTTGAACTGTACACTAGGTAAAGCACTGATGGTACAGCTAGGCTTTTGAGTAGCTTGCATATTAGTTACCATTTCCTTGATTTCCTTGCAGCAAGGGTTCTCAGGACAGGTACCAATTCCATCGTTATTTACAGGGAAACATTTTTGAGAAGTCAACAACTCTTTATCTTTGTAATCAGGAACACCATCACCATCGGTATCTTTAGATACACCATGAGAATCAACTGGAGCACCAGCTGGAGTATTAGGTTCCATATCAAACTGATCAGTCACACCATCTTTATCGGCATCAGGTAAAACAGTCTTAGGCATTTTCATATGCTTAGGAGAGTTTAACTCGCTGTAGATAAAGTTGTTTGGATTGATCCAGTAAAGAGGTTGAACTTTTTTGCTGTTATCACCAATATTAATGTTTACTCTAGCAGTTGTCATGCTGAAGTAATCATTGTTCTCGTTCCTAACATCTTTCCAAGTATCTAGATAGTCATTTCCACCAGCTGTGAAAATGAATTTCTGCTCTAAGCCGATATTTACTTTATCATTAATCTTGTATGCGAAGCCCATACCTAAGTTCCAGGCATGCATCAAAGCCCATGATTTTCTGTTGTTTACAGTTGCTCCAAAAAGAGTGGTAATTAAACCATCTTGAGTGTAAGCCTGTCCAGCACGCTGACCATAGAAAATATTGTATCCACCAGGTTGATTACCTGGAGCACCTTGGTATTGTGCTTTAGAACCCAACAAACTGTAACCTGCTAAAACATATAGATTGGTCTTTGGATTTCCTCTGTAGTAGCTAGGTGTATTTAATGAAGCGATAAAGTCAACTCCTAAAGCATACATAGTATTCTTGTAAGCAGTTTGACCAACTCCAACTCCATACGCATTAGGGGCACCTGAAGTAGAAGCTCCAGTTAAAGAACCTCTAACAGAAAAAATATGACCAAGGGCTTTTCTCAAAGAAACGCCATAGCCTAAACCAGTTTTTGCTTTAATATCACCTACTAACCAAGTTGGTCCTAAGTTAAAACCTAATTCCCACTGGCTTCTTGGCTTTGCAGGGTAAGGATACTGGTTGTTCATGAATTCGTTGTGCTGGGGCAGATCTTTCACTGCTATTTTGGAAGTGTCTTTCCAATCCCAACCCCAATCTGTTTGTGCATTAGCTGCAAATTGTGCGGACACAAATAATACAACTAGTAAAAGGAGCTTCTTGCTTGCCATAATCGATATTTGATTTAATAATTAAATATAATCGCCGTAAAAGTACTTATTTTTTATTTAAATACTCAAAATTACTATCCTGGGGGGTGAACGATAGTTAAGGACTGCGAATATACTATAAACGCTGCTTTTAACAGTTTATTTTGTCAGAATCGTGGGTATATTGCAGCATAATTATAACATGAATTTAGCAAAAAAGGTTATTTCAAGCGAACTGGAGCAATTTGAGGTTCATTTTAGAGAGGCAGTTAAGAGCAGGGTGGCTTTGTTAGATCGCATTATGCAATACATTGTAAAGCGCAAAGGAAAGCAGCTAAGACCAATGTTTGTGCTATTGAGTGCTCGTTTGGGTGGAACAATCAATGATAGTACTTACCGTGCTGCGTCTTTGGTAGAATTATTACATACAGCCACGCTGGTTCACGATGATGTGGTAGACGAATCAATGGAAAGAAGGGGATTTTTCTCTATAAATGCGCTTTGGAAAAATAAAATTGCCGTTTTAGTTGGCGATTATTTGCTTTCTAAGGGATTATTACTGTCTTTAAACAATAAAGACCATGAAGTTTTACGCATCCTCTCTGAAGCCGTTAGATTAATGAGTGAAGGTGAACTTTTACAAATAGAAAAATCTAGAAACCTCAATCTAAGCGAAGCGGTTTATTATGAAATAATCAATGGTAAAACTGCGTCATTACTAGCTTCTGCCTGTGCGGCAGGTGCTTCTACTACATTTTCAGACCCAGCAGACATAGAATCAATGCGATTATTTGGAGAAAAAGTAGGAATGGCTTTTCAAATTAAAGATGATTTATTCGACTACAGCAGTAAAAATATCGGGAAGCCTACAGGGAATGATATAAAGGAGAAAAAATTAACCCTCCCATTAATTTATATATTGAATAATTGCAGCCCATCGCTGAAGAAACAAATCATTTACATTGTCAAAAATCAAAATACACAAAAAGATAAAGTGGCATTCGTAATTGAACAAGTTGAAGCATTAGGAGGCATTGACTATGCTACAAAGAAAATGTTTAGCTATAGAGATGAAGCATTAGAATTATTATATCGTTTTCCAACCTCCCCTATTAGAGATGCATTAGAAGAGTTGGTAAGGTATACTACCGATAGAGAATATTAATGCAAAAAAGATGGAACATATTATCGGCTAACCCTGAAGAAGTAGCATCCCTGCAAGCGGCTTTAAAAATTAATGCAACGCTATGTACCATATTGGCACAAAGAGGTATTAATGATTACGATAAAGCCAAAGAATATTTTAGACCAAGCTTGGAGCATTTACATAGTCCTTGGTTAATGAAAGACATGGATAAAGCCGTGGACCGAATTTTGCATGCATTTGAAGAGCATGAGCAAATTTTAGTTTACGGAGATTATGATGTAGATGGAACTACTTCTGTAGCAAGTATGTTTCAGTTTTTAAAGTCGTTACATGACCCCATTGATTTTTACATCCCACATCGATATAAAGAAGGATATGGTATTTCAAAAATTGGAATTGACTTTGCAAAAGAAAATGGATTTAGTTTAATCATATCACTCGATTGTGGAATTAAATCTGCAGATTTAATTGCCTATGCAAAAAGTGTAGGAATTGATTTTATTGTTTGCGACCACCATTTGCCAGACGAAATTATTCCAGATGCAGTTGCAATATTAAATCCAAAGCAAAAAGATTGCAACTACCCGTATAAAGAATTGTGTGGTTGTGGCGTTGGGTTTAAGCTCATGACTGCTTTAACAGAACGGCTGCAACTCAACAATGAAGCCTATTTACAATATATAGACTTGGCGGCAATTGCCATTGCAGCTGATATAGTTCCTGTAACAGGTGAAAATAGAACATTGGCATTTTTTGGAATTCAAAAAGTGAATACAAAACCATCGGTAGGAATTAAAGCCCTATTGGATTTATCGAAAGCAAAATTTCCAATGAGTTTAACCGGTTTGGTTTTTGTAATTGCACCTAGAATCAATGCAGCTGGCAGAATGGATGATGCTAAAAAAGCAGTTCAATTATTTATAGAGAAAGACCCTTCCGCAGCCATCACTTTTGCCAATATATTACACAGCGATAATACTGATCGCAGAGAAGCAGATAGTAGCATTACTATTGAAGCAATGGAAATGATGGCGGCAGACCCGAATAATGCTAATAGAAAAACAACTGTTTTATACAATGAAAATTGGCATAAAGGAGTGGTGGGCATTGTGGCAAGCAGATTAATAGAAACCTTTTATAGACCAACCATTATTCTAACTAAAAGTGGCGACTATGCTGCTGGAAGTGCAAGAAGTGTTTCAGGATTCAATTTGTACGAAGCCATCCATGCATGTCGTAAACACTTACTCGGATATGGAGGTCATTTTGCAGCAGCTGGAATGACACTTTCAATTAATCAAATTGAGGCATTCAGTATGGCATTTGAAGCAGAAGTAGCCAAAACGATTCAACCAGATCAACTGGTTCCAGAAATCATTATTAATTCTGGAATTGATTTTAAAGACATCAACACTTCTTTGTATAATATTATCAAACAAATGGAGCCATTTGGACCAGATAATATGCGGCCCGTATTTATTGCTAGAAACGTAATAGATGCAGGCTTTTCCAAAGTGGTAAAAGACCTGCATCTTAGAGTAGTATTAAAACAAGAAGATATTATTTTATCGGGTATTGGATTTAATATGGCCGATAAATTTTCTTTGTTAGAAAACAGTAAACCAGTAGACATCGTTTTTGCCATTGACGAAAATGAATGGCAAGGAAATACTAGTTTACAACTGAAAATTATTGACCTACTCCCTGCATCATCTGCACAGAACGATTAATAAAATTGGTCAGTTCTGCTCCTTTTAATAATCCTTGAGACAACAAAGCCAAATCAGCTAAATTTCTAACCTGTTTAGTTTTGATATCCTCGTTGTTTTCCTTTAATATATTTTGAAAAACAGGGTGATTCCCATTTACAGTAAGGGTTACTTCATCAGGCATTTGCGCATAAAAAGCAGTCATACCACCGCCAGCAGCGCCCATGTCTTTCATTCTTCTCATGAACTCAGGACGAGTTGCAATAACTGGCGCAGAATCAGTGCTTAATCCTTTCACTTCAGTAGTTACATGAAGCTCAGGAATTTGCAAAGTGAACAGCGTTTTTAATTGCTCTGTCTCCTCTTTACTTAAAACAGACTCAGTGCTTTCTTGTTTATCAATTAAGTTGTCTACAATATCTGCATCTACTCTTACAAAGCTGGTATTTTCCCACTTCATTTCCATGGTATTCAAGAATGCAGCATCTACCAAAGTTTCCATTTTCACCACTTCATAGCCCTTCAATTTACAAGCTTGAATATAAGCGTCTTGTTGAACAGGATTGGTTGTGTACAATACAATATGTTTTCCTTCTTTGTTCTTTTGCAAAGATTCAGTAGCAGTTTTATACTCATCTAAAGTAAAAAACTTGCCATCCACATTTTCCATTACCAAAAACTTATTGGCCTTATCTAAGAATTTATCGTCGGTCATCATGCCGTACTTTACAAATAGGCCAAGACTTTCCCATTTTTGTTCAAACTCAGAACGATCATTTTTGAAAATCTCTTCTAACTTATCGGCAACTTTTTTAGTGATATGGGCATTGATTTTTCTTACGTTTGGATCACCTTGTAAGTAGCTTCTGCTCACATTTAATGGAATATCTGGGCTATCAATTACACCATGCAAAAGCATTAAAAATTCAGGTACAATGTCTTTTACTTCATCTGTTACAAAAACTTGATTGCAATACAGTTGAATCTTGTCTTTTTGAATTTCGTAGCTCTGTTTAATTTTTGGGAAATACAAAACACCCGTTAAATTGAATGGATAGTCTACATTTAAGTGAATCCAAAACAAAGGTGTTTCACCAAAAGGATACAACTCACGATAGAATTTTTCG
Organism: Sediminibacterium sp.; assembly: GCA_017996795.1. Lineage (GTDB taxonomy): Bacteria > Bacteroidota > Bacteroidia > Chitinophagales > Chitinophagaceae > Sediminibacterium. Next base: position 6,900 of record JAGOGG010000082.1, read on the forward strand.
TAATCTTCTTTGGTTAGTTCGCTGGGCTTTTTAACCCAAATAGGATTGGTATTATTGATAGATTTTTCTTCTTCTTTCTCTTCTTCTTTTTTTACTTCGGCATTAACATCAGTAAAGAAAATAGGAATAGGTAAAAACTTACAGAACTTTTCTAAAATACCTTTTAGCTTAAACGCATCTAAAAACTCTGCACTTTCTTCGTTTACATGCAAAATAATTTTAGTTCCACGTTGTTTTTTTTCAACTTCGTACAATTCAAATTCAGGGCTTCCATCACAACTCCAATAAACAGTTGCAGCATCTTCTTGATAGCTTTGAGTCAACACTTCAACTTTAGAAGCCACCATGAATGCACTATAAAAACCTAAACCAAAATGGCCAATAATACTTGCATCCTTGTATTTGGTCAAAAACTCTTCCGCTCCACTAAACGCTACTTGATTAAGGTATTTATCTACTTCTTCTTTACTCATACCTACCCCACGATCTTCGATTGTGATGGTTTTTTCTTTGGCATCAAGCCGAACGTCTATCCGAAGTTCACCTAATTCACCTTTGGCTTCTCCAATGGATGATAAGGTTTTAATTTTTTGGGTTGCATCGGTAGCATTACTAACCAGCTCTCTCAAGAAAATTTCATGGTCGCTGTAGAGGAATTTTTTAATGATGGGGAAAATATTCTCCGTCTGTACGCGTATCTGTCCTTTTTGCATAACAATACTTTTTCCTTGACTTGTCAAAGAAAGTACCAATTAATTGTTTGCTGACAGGATGACAAAGAATTAGATAAATTAACCGGCTAGAAATAAATTTTGACAGAAACGGAGGAATTACCTGAAACTAGGAATGTAAAAATTAGCCCCAGTTGCACCTGATTTACCATAATGGACTTCTTTTACTGGGGTATGATCGGACCAAATATTCCAATTGGTTAGCATATCCGTATACCCATTTTGACGAAGAAATTGCAGAATCTGCGCCTTTACAGCTTCCATTTCCTCATTGGGTTTGGTGTAACAGACAAATTGAATAGTTGTCTTTTTGTAAGGAAACTGTTGCATAAATTCCTCTAACTCATCCCTTGTGATCATTGCATTACTGAATGAGGGAGCCATTTTTTCCGCACCTTTTTGTGGTTGATAAACGGGCGCATAAACAGGTTCAGCTTCAATAGGTCTTTTGTTATTAGTTGGAGGAACACTGCCGTTATATAGTGGTTTTCGATTGTCCTGCTGAAAGTATTGGGTTGGATCTGTTGGCTTAATATTATCATCAACCACTTTTTTTGAGCGAACAGGTTTGTAAGTAGGCGGAGATTTTATGTCAGCTACTTCTATTGGGGCAACAATTTTAATTGGTGTTGGCTTTTCCCTATTTGCTACTGAGGAGTTTTCAACCATCACCGATGTTGATTCAGGTGGCGGTATAGTTGGCAATATTGTAGCAGAATCAACCGCTACAGAATCAATTAAAACAGATGATACGGCAGAATCTGGTTGAAGATTCAAATTGGCTTCCATGAGTCTTTTTTGTTCTTCATACCAAGCTTGAGCGCTGGCATCAACCGTTTCTTTTTCTTCAACAAAAGGTGCGATGGTTTCTTGTTTGGCGATCCACCAAAATGCAGCATAGCCTATACCGGCCATGATAAACAGAGCCAATACAAGTAGGAGGAATCTTGGATTTTTCTTTTCGTGCGTTTCCTCTCCCGTTAAATCGGTTGCGGTTAACATATAACTAAGTTAAGCCAATTTAAAGGCTAAAACTACTTATAAGCCCTAAAAAGCTGCTATTGAGCGGTAATTTTAACATCATCTACCCAGTAGTTGGTATTTTTTCTTGAAGACAAGGGTCCGGTATCGCTACCAGTATATTTAAAGGCAATATGAACCCATCCAGCATAATTAGATAAATTAATATTACCTGATTTGGTAAAAACCGCACTCACTCCACCCACGGCCCCCTTTGCAATATTTGCATTTAAGGATGACCATTTAGCTTTCCAAGGTTGTCCTTTCCCATCATAATTATTAGATAACAGTATTTGTAACCCTGCTCCATTATCAAAAGCATCTCGTGTTAAGAAACTAAGCTGCTCTCCAGAAGAATTATTTAATTGAATTGCTGGCAAAATTAACCAACTCGTAACAGCTGTTTCATTGGTACCCAAAGCTGTAATGGATGCAACTCGATTATTTTGAAATGATTGAATTTGATAAAACTGATTGCCTGACTCTGCTAAGTTTGCCCACTGTGGAATTGATAAAGCCGAATTAGAACTAACTTGTTCAAAATCCTCATAAAATAAAACTGCAGGGCCGTTGAAAATGCATCTGTTTTGATTGAATTGCACATCATTTGTATCTCTTACCATTAGTTGTCTTTGAGAGCCAAACTCAGAGTAGATACCAGTAATTGAACCACTTCCCCTAGGTGTTTTTACAGAAGCGAAACTAGCAAAGCCACTGGTACGCAAATAGACGGTTCCACCACCGCAAAACTTCAATGAATGACTGATGGTTACTTTAT
>JAGOGG010000004.1 GCA_017996795.1 Sediminibacterium sp.
ATAAAATCCTAAACTACTTTGATAAGATTCATTTCTGTTAGAAAAAGCTTTAGCAAACAAAGTACCTGAGTTACGACCATGGGCAACCAGTGTTTGAATCACTAGCTCCATTTTGTTCATATCGATGATGAAAAGTCTTTTTTCAGAACTTGGTTTACTAAAATCTGCAATAGTTAGATAACGTTGATTAAGTATTTGACCACTTAATTTTAATTTTTCATAAGCATTCATAGCATGGTGAATGGCTTCTTTACTGATGCTGAATTTGTTAGAAAGTAGTTCAATCTTTACAACTAAATTACTGATAGGATTAAAAGATTTTTTATTAAATCCTTGAATAGATAAACCGAGCAACAATAAGATTAGAAGGAATGATTTTTTCATAGTGGGGGGATACTATTTTGTTTGCTACCAACATATAAAATGCCAGTTTGCAAAATTAACCCCTTCTGTCTTGAATTTAGCAGATAAACTGTTAAAATGGCTACTTATATATTAGCCTGTGCACTTTTGGCAGAAATTTCCCGGACTGTTTTATCAATTTCATTAGCTGAAGTAATCACTATATCCATGATTTCCTCTTGAGTAACCCCAGCGTCATCTTTTATTTCTAATAAAGAAATAGCCCCCATCATTCTGGCTAATGGCGCTCTTACAACATGTGATTGAATCCAAGAGATCTCTCGTAAAGCTTTGTTTTGTAATTCAATGGCTGCAAGATTCTTCTCCAATTCTAGCGTTCTTTCTTTTACTTTTTCTTCTAAAATAATATTTTGATTGGTTAGTTGCGATAGCAGAAATACGGTGTAAAGCAGATTCCTAATTCTTAAATCAACTTCGGTAAGATCAAATGGTTTGGTGAGAAAATCACTGGCGCCTCCAGATAAAGCTTTCTTTTTTGATTCTGGAGTAATATCTGCAGTTAAAACGAGTATACGCATTAAAGGAAATGCCGAAGGAACTTTTTTTAATTCCTCCATAATATCAAATCCAGAAACTTGCGGCATCATCAAGTCTAATAATATCAATTCTGGTTCATACTCTTTAATTGTTGAGAGGGCTAGTGTTGAGTCGCTTAACGACTTTACATTTGTATACCCCTTCATCATGAGTAAGTTCTCTAATACTTCAATATTAGCCAATGTGTCGTCTATGATTAATATTCTAGCGTCTTTTAAATCTTCTTTCATTTTTTTATTTTATAATTTCATCTACCGCAGCTAAAAAGGATTTTATTTCTATTGGTTTTGTTAAATAGTTAGTAGCACCTGATGCTTTTAATATGCTTACTTGATTAGGCATCGCATCTGCACTTATTACAATAACAGGAATTTCCTTTGTTTCTTCATTTCCTTTTAACTCTAATAAAATGTCGTTTCCATGCTTATCTGGTAAATTTAAATCTAAGAGAATTAAGGATGGCTTTACTTCAATGGCTTTTTCAAGTGCTCCATTTCCTCTCATATGAATCACCAGCTTTATGCCTTTTCTTTTTGTATCAATAATTTCCTGAACCAATTCAATATTAGGCATATTGTCTTCAATATACAAAACCACTCCCTCTTGATTATGAATGGCAGTATGTTGGCTTAAAGTTGCTTCTTTTTGAATGAGGTCTAGGTGATTTTGACATTGTTGTAATTCAATCCAAAATGTACTCCCTTTGCTTGGTGCACTTTTAACCCCCACTTTTCCGCCCATTAAGTCTACCAACTGTTTTACAACGGCTAATCCTAATCCTGTACCTTCTACATTTGATTTTTCTGCACCAATCCTTTCGAAAGGAATAAAAATTCTTTCCAAATCTTTTTCATCAATTCCCCATCCTGTATCGGTAACTGAGATTCTAATTGGCGTATAACCATCCTCTGAAGTTTGCTTAATATCAACAGAAGTAGTTACCTCACCACCTTCATTATTATATTTAATGGCATTATTTGTTAAGTTAATTAGTACCTGTTTTAACCTTTGTCTATCTGCTCTAATATAGGTTGGTACAGTATTATTTAATTGAGTATTTAAACTAATATTTTTTTGATTGGCAGAAAATAATAAACTGTCTTTTATTTCATTGATGACTTCATAAACCTCAATAGGTTCTACCGATATGCTAATTCTTCCAGATTCGATTCTAGAAATATTCAATACTTCATTAATTAAGTTGAGTAAATGTTTTCCACTGTCTAAAATATGTTGAACTCCTTTTTCTTGAACAGGAGTCAATTCACCCATTTGTAATAACTGACCAAATCCTAATATAGAATTCATGGGTGTTCTTAACTCATGACTCATCTTAGATAAGAAATCAATTTTTGCCTTATTGGCCTCTTGTGCTTCTTTGTTTACATTAATTAAAGACACATTTGCATTTTCTAAATCCAATGTCCTTTCTTTAATTTTTTCTTCCAAATGTAAATTCAAATCTTTTAATTCATCTTGTATGCGCTTTCTTTCTGTAATGTCTTCTTTAATTGCAATATAGTGGGTAATTTCTCCATCATCATTCATGATTGGTCCAATGGTTGCTTGTTCCCAATAATAAGTGCCGTCTTTTTTTCTGTTATGAAAAATCCCTTTCCATTCTTTTCCATGCGTAATATTTCCCCATAAATGCTGGTATTCCTCTAAAGTTGTTTCTCCTGACTTTAATACTTTTGGATTTTTTCCTAATAGCTCTTCCTGTGTGTAACCAGTAGTATGAAAAGTGTAAGGATTAGCATATTCTATATTACCCTCTAAGTTGGTTATAACAACCGTTAGGGGGATCTGTTCCACCGCTCTTGACAACTTCCTCACTTGTTCTTCAGCAATTCTTTTATCCGTAATATCAATTCCCATGCACTGCATTTCACTTGGTTTTCCATTCGCATCTGTTAAGCAAACAAACTCCCAAAGCGTTGTCATGATTCCTCCGTCTTTTGAAGGCTTGTCTAGTTCAATTTGGTGAACTGTACCGGGGTTCATGATACACTCCATTACTACATCTTGGGTTCGCTTATGATGATAACTGCAAATAGAAGTTAATGAATCCCCTTTGGCAAGTCCCTTACTTTTATACATCCACCCAAACTCTTTTTCAAAAGTTTTGTTCCAGTAAGTATGCATTCCAGTTAGATCGGTTCTTAATACATAATGGGTTGGGCTATTTACAATTCTTTGTAGTCTTTCTTCGCTTTCTTGTAATTCTAGAAGTGCTCTTTTTTCTCTGGTAATATCTCTAGTGATTCCAAGAATACCCGTTACTTGGTTTTCGGTATTCCAACTTGGTTTCATAACAGTAAGAAACCAAAATACTTGGCCATTTTTTTTAATGGCTTGACCTTCTAACTGCCAAAGATCTTTGTTAGACAATGTTCCATTCTTTAATTTTTCTTTAAAGGATTGGACGATTTCAAAGTATTTGTCTACTGTTTCAGGAGTATATTGTTCTCTTAATGAACCGGAAAGAAATTCTTCAGGTGAATAACCAAATATTCTTTCAATCGATGGACTACAGTAGTTCATTTTAAAATCCTTATCTGTGGTCCAGATTAAGTCGGCAATATTTTCTGTTATTTCTCTATACTTTCTTTCACTTTCTTGAATTTTTTTATTGTAGTCAATTCTAACTTGCATATTAGAAAGCATTTCCGCAAAAATCTTCAATAGATTCTGTTCCTGTTCTGTAAAAAAATGCTTCTTTTTTACCATATCCAATCCAACAAATCCAACACACTTGGCTTCATTCATAATTGGAACAGTCAGTAAGCTTAAAATTGACTGGGCTTCTAATGCATTCCTGAGCGTACTTTCAATTGGCAGTGCATTAACATCGGGGATATGAATACTTAATCCTTTTGTATGTTGGCTTATCCAATCCTCCATAATAGCAAAGGGAACCATTTGCAAATCATCTTTATGCGCTTTGATGCCTGCATTGCACCATTCGTAAGTATTGTTACACAATAAATGATCAAAGTCATAATCAAAAATATATACCCTATCTGCTTCTAAAAAAATACCCAGTTCCGCTAAAGATTCTTGAACGGCAATTTCTGGCTCATTCTGTAAACCACTTAAATAGGTTTTGGCCGTTTTCATCATCAAACTTTGTAGCTTGGTTTGAAAACGCAATTTCTTTTCTATGGATATTTGAGAGCTAATATTTGTAACGGTAGTTAAAATTCTTTTTAGCGTTACACCGTCTTCCAAAAATTCTGGTTCAGACTCTAGCATTACCCATGTGGTATGTCGTCTTTTGATTTCATGAATTCCAGCAATTACTTCTCTAACTGGTTTCTTTGTTTGTATTGCAATTACAGAGGGATACTCTTCTTTTGGAAAAATATTCCCATCATAGTCTAATATTAAATAACCCTCTTCTTGTGATCTTAATTTTGTTAGTTGGTCTACTTTCAACCCTAAAATTCTTTCTGCTGCTTTATTTGCATAAATGGGCAGCCCGGTAGGATCAGAATATACAATACCAATATTTATTTTATTAATTATTTTTTCATTTAGAAACTCAAGATCCTCCATACAACAATGAATTTGTAGATTATTGTTTTAAAGTTAGTGAATATATCATTTCTATTATTTTGTTAATATTATTCAAAACAAGGTTGACTATTTATTGCAATGAATTGCTGGCAATTGAAAGAATGTATATTTGTTTTATATTATGCTTTACAAGATATTGACAGTTGCCGGGCTTGCTACTTTTGAAATTTACGCCGCTATTCCTGCTGGATTCGCATTTGGTATTTCACCATGGATAATTTTTTTTACTACTGTTATAGGTGGCTTAGCTGGGGTATTTGTTGCAGCTTTTTTGGGTAAACAAATACAACAGTATTTCAGCAAATTCAGAAAGCCTAAAGAAAAGAAAGAAAATAAGAATGCCCTTATTTTTAAAATTTGGGAAAAATATGGGGTAATTGGTTTAGGCTTTTTTGGCACACTAACTGTGGGCGCTCCTGTTAGTATTGGGGTTGGAACAGGATTAAATGTATCTATTCAAAAATTATTGATTTGGTGCTGTGCAGGTGTTATAACAAGATGTGCATTGTTTACTGTCTTGGGCCATTATGGTATGAAACTAATTAATTAATTAATGATGAGTAAGCCAATTAAGAATATCATATTTGATTTAGGGGGTGTTTTTTTGAACATCGATTTTCAATTAACCAATAAGGCATTTATTGATTTAGGTGTAAATGGGTTTAATGAAATGTTTACGCAACATTTTTCTAATCCTTTATTTGAACTATTAGAAACCGGTAAAATAACAGATGCCGAATTTTATAAAGCATTTAGACAAGAATCAAAAACAACTTTAACCAATGCGCAAATAAAAACTGCATGGAATGCACTTTTATTAGACTTTCCAGCAGAAAGAATTGATTGGCTCCAACAGATCTCAAAAAAATATCGAATATTCCTATTTTCCAACACCAATCAAATCCATTACGATTGTTTTATTGAAAAGTTCGAGAAGCAATATCCAGGTGTAGACTTTGATCGTCTTTTTATAAAAGCCTATTATTCGCAAAATTTAGGGCTTCGCAAGCCCTATCCAGCATCTTTTCAGGCCATTTTAGATGAGCAAGAACTCGAAGCTAGAGAGACATTGTTTATAGATGACACCATTAAAAACGTGGAAGCTGCCCAGGCATTGGGTTTACAAACCATTCATTTAGCACATCCCTTGACGGTGTTAGATTTATCGCTTTAAAGAACTATTTGATTTCTTCAAAATCTAAGTAATCGTCCTTTTTTACTGCAGATGCAGTTGCTTCTTTTTGCTTAGGCTGTTCTTGCTGGCGGGCATATTCCTGCTGTTGAAAAGCTTGTTGTTGCTGCATTTCAGACATTTTTTGCTTGATTTGACTGGCTGTTTTGCTTACGGGGATGACCAATCCAAAAATGAAACGGTACAGCATGTAAATGGCTAAGGCCCAAAGTAATACTTTAAACATAAGAGCATAAAAGTAGGAATTAACCCATTATAGGGCTGTTAAAACCCTCCGAAATCGGAAGAACGGCAAAAATTTGGATTTTAGGGTCTTATTCATGTATATTTGCATCAAGCTAAGAATCAACAGAAGGGAACGACTATCGTTCCCTTCTCCTTTTTTACCATGGCAACAGACAACAATATTCAATTAATTGAACAGTTTTTACAAAATATGATGGCCGAAGAGCCCATGTATTTTCTAGTTTCTGTAAAAATTAAACCCACCAATAATATCAAGGTTTTTTTGGATGGGGATAATGGCTTACCTATTGAGAAATGCGTTTATTTCAACCGCAAACTCTATAAATTCCTTGAAGAAGCGGGTATATATCCAGAAGGAGAATTTTCTTTAGAAGTTTCCTCTCCTGGTATTGATGAGCCGCTCCAATTGATTAGGCAATACCAAAAAAATATTGGTAGAACCATACAAGTGGTTTTTACCGACGATACAATAAAAGAAGGGGTGCTAGAAACAGTTGCAGAAGCAGATATCATGATACAATGTACCACTGGTAAAGGCAAAAAAGCGGTAACTGAACAAGTACTTATTCCTTTTTCAAATATTAAATCAACAACTGTACAAATTAAATTTTAGCAGAATAAAAAAACAGCGTTATGGCCAGTATCAACTTAATTGAGGCGTTTCAGGAGTTTAAAGACGCAGAAAATATTGATCGTCCCACGATGATGAAAGTGGTAGAAGATGTATTCAAAACCTTACTTCGCAAGAAATTTGGCGCAGACGATAATTTTGATGTTATCGTAAATGCTGAAAAAGGTGACCTTGAAATCATCCGCCGCCGAATGATTGTAGAAGATGGGGAAGTGAATGATCCCTTGGCAGAAATTGCTTATTCTGAAGCTGCTAAAATTGAACCAGATTTTGAAGTAGGTGAAGAATTGTACGAAGAAGTAGACATACTCGATTTTGGTCGTAGGGCTATTTTAGCGGCTAAACAAACACTTGCAAGCCGTATCAGCGATTTGAAAAAGAATGTGTTGGTAAAAAAATATGGCGATCGTGTTGGGGATATTATTAGTGCAGAAGTATACCAGGTTTGGAAAAAAGAGGTATTATTATTAGACGAGGAAGGCAATGAATTGATTTTACCTAAATCTGAACAAATTCCACAAGATTACTTTAAGAAAGGGGAAAATATTCGTGCCGTTGTTGCTCGTGTAGATATGAAAAATAACACTCCTGTTATTATTCTATCTAGAACCAGCCCAATGTTCCTAGCTAAATTACTCGAGATTGAAGTTCCTGAAATTTTTGATGGATTAATTGCCATCAAGAAAATTGTTCGCGAACCAGGAGATCGTGCTAAAGTGGCAGTTGAGTCTTACGACGATCGTATTGATCCAGTAGGTGCTTGTGTGGGTATGAAAGGAAGCCGTATTCATGGTATTGTTCGTGAATTGAAAAACGAAAACATAGACGTAATTAACTTTACCACCAATATTCAATTGTTAATTCAACGTTCATTAACTCCGGCTAAGATCAGCTATATGGACTTGGACAATGATAAAAAACAGGCCAATGTTTATTTAAAAGCCGATCAGGTTTCTTTGGCTATTGGCAGAAGAGGTGTAAATATCAAGTTGGCTTGTGAACTAACTGGCTATGAAATTGATGTTTATCGCGAAGACGAGGAAATCACGGATGAATTTGACATTGACTTGGATGAATTCAGTGATGAAATTGAGACTTGGATTATTGATGAATTCAAAAAGATTGGTTGTGATACCGGTCGCAGTATTTTAAAGCTAACTGTAGATGAATTAGAACGTAGGACTGATTTGGAGCGTGAAACAATTGAAGAAGTTAGAAAAGTACTCCAAGAAGAATTTGATAGAGAAGAATAAGCAGCCAATAACCACGTATATTTGTCAAGTATGCGTGGCTTAGCTGTAACGCATATTAGGACCCAAAAACAAAGAATGTCAGAACTGAAATTACCGAGACTGTTAGCAGCCGCCAAAGAATTTAATGTTGGTCAGGATACCCTGATCGAATTCTTGGTGAAGAAAGGATTTAACAGAGATGACCTGAAGCCAACTGCAAAGCTTCAGGAAGACCATTACCGTGCCCTTCAGGCAGAGTTCCAAGGCGACAAAGTTGCAAAGAACAAAGCTGATCAAGTAGAAATACCAAAAGGTAGCCAGAGTGAAGCAAAGAAGAAGAAAGACGAAGAGGAAATCACTTTTAGAAAAGAAGAGAAAAAACCTGCTGAGCCTGTTGCCGAGAAAAAACCAGTAGTAGAAGCTGAAGCACCAGTTGCTTCAATTGCTCCTGTCGTTGAAACTGCACCAAAAGAGGAGCCAGCTCCAGTTGCAGTTGTTGAACCTGTTGAAGTACCAGTAATTGTGGCTGCTCCAGTTCAAGAACCAGTTGTAGAAGCAGCACCTGTTGTTCCTCCAGTTCCAGTTGCTGCCCCTGAACAAGTTGCAGCGCCCGAAGTAATGAAAACAGAAGTGCCTCCAATTGAAGGACCTAAAGTGATTCATAAAATTGATCTTTCTGCCATTGATTCTTCTACGCGTCCTAAAAAGACAGCTAAAAAAGTGGAACCGGTTCCAGAAAAGAAAGCTGATGCACCTAAACCTGCAGCAAAGAACACTCCTAATCCAGTTCCTGCAAAACCAGCACCAGTAGCACCTGCAGCGGTTGTTGTTCCTGCAACGCCACCTCCACCACCAGTGGTTGATGCTCCACCTACTATTGAAAATATTCGTGCTGAGAAATTAGAAGGTCCTAAAATTTTAGGTAAGATTGAATTACCTGTAAATAGTGATACTCGTCCTAAACCGATGGGTAGAGATGAGAAGCGCAAACGCAAACGTATTCCGGTCGATAAAAAAGGAGAACCCAATGTTGCTCCTGCAAAAGATGCTGATGGAAGACCATTAACTGGTCCTAATCGTCCTATTGTTCCTGCAAGAAACAACAACCCAAATGCGGGAAGTGGCGGCGGCGGATTTAATAGAGGCGGCGGTGGCCAAGGTGGATTTAACAGAGGCGGCCAAGGCGGAGGAAATAGAGGCAGGAATGATCGTAATGCTCCAAGGGTTGAAGACAAAGAAATTGATCAAAAAGCCATTCAGGAAAAAATCCGTGAAACGCAGGCTAAGCTTGCTGGAACGGGCGGTAGAGGAAAGAGCCTGAAAGCCAAATATAGAAGAGCCAAAAGAGACGAAGCTGCCGATGCACAAGGCGATGACATGATGGAAGACAACAAATTACAGGTTACAGAGTTTGTAACGGTAAGTGATTTGGCTAACTTAATGGATGTAAGCTTTGCCGATGTAATTGGCAAGTGTATGAACTTGGGAATTATGGTGTCTATCAACCAACGTTTAGATGCGGAGGTAATTGAATTGGTAGCGAGCGAGTTAGGTTTTGAAGTAGAGTTTATTGGCTTAGAAGATGCCGATGATTTAGATATGGATGATGAAGAGGATGATGATGAAGAAAAAACAGATCGACCTCCTATCGTTACCATCATGGGTCACGTAGACCATGGTAAAACCTCTTTACTAGACTATATCAGAAATGCGAATGTGGTTGCGGGTGAAGCTGGGGGTATTACCCAACATATAGGTGCGTATGAAGTTACTTTACCTAATGGAAAAGCTATTACTTTCTTAGATACACCTGGTCACGAAGCCTTTACTGCGATGCGTGCTCGTGGAGCTAAAGTAACCGATATATCAATCATTGTTGTTGCAGCGGATGATGCAGTGATGCCTCAAACAAGAGAAGCAATCAGTCACTCTCAAGCAGCATCTGTTCCAATGATTTTTGCGGTGAATAAGATAGATAAAGACGGCGCAAATCCTCAAAAGATTTACGAGCAATTGTCTCAAATGAATATTTTAGTAGAAGCTTGGGGCGGTAAATTCCAGAACCAAGAATTATCTGCTAAACAAGGGTTGAACGTAGATTTACTGTTAGAAAAAGTATTATTAGAAGCAGAATTATTAGACCTGAAAGCCAATCCGAATAGAGAAGCAACTGGTACTATTATTGAAGCTTCATTAGATAAAGGTAGAGGGTATGTTGCTACTATATTAGTGCAGAATGGTACACTTCGTCAAGGAGACTTGATTGTGTCTGGCCAGCATTATGGTAGAGTAAAAGCAATGTTTAACGAGCGTAATCAGCGTATTGAAGTTGCTCCTCCTTCTACTCCTGTTGTTATCTTAGGTTTGAATGGTGCGCCTCAGGCGGGCGAGAAATTCAAGGTATTTGAAGATGAAGCTGAAGCAAAAGAAGTAGCTAATAAGCGTGCGCAAATTTCTAGAGAGCAGGGCTTAAGAGCTCGTAAGCATATTACTTTGGATGAGATTGGTCGTCGTTTAGCTTTAGGTAACTTTAAAGAATTAAATATCATCATCAAAGGTGATGTGGATGGTTCTGTTGAAGCCTTAAGTGACTCTTTACAAAAACTAAGTACGGCTGAAATTGCAGTAAGAGTAGTATTGAAAGGGGTTGGTCAAATTTCTGAGAGTGATGTATTATTGGCAACTGCTTCTGATGCCATCATCATCGGATTTAACGTTCGTCCTTCTATGCAAGCCAATAAATTAGCGGATACAGAAGGTGTTCAGATTAAATTATACTCCATTATCTACCAAGCCATTGATGAAATCAAGAGTGCAATGGAAGGTATGTTGGAACCGAAGATTCAAGAGAAGATTACAGCTAACGTAGAAGTTAGAGAAGTATACAAATTTGATAAAGCTACAGTTGCTGGATGTTTTGTTCTAGAAGGAAAAATTGCCAGAAACAGTAAGATTAGAATTATCCGTGATGGTATTGTGGAATATCCGAAAGGAGAAGGCCAAGCTGCAGAATTGGGTAGTTTGAAGCGCTTTAAAGATGATGTGAAAGATGTATCTACTAATATGGAGTGCGGATTGACCATCAAAAACTTCAATGACCTCAAAGTTGGGGATATTGTAGAAGCATTTGAAGAAGAAGAAGTAAAGCGTACTTTATAGTAAATTGACCTTAATAAAGCCTCAAACCTTGTGTTTGGGGCTTTTATATTTTGTTAAAAGCATTGCAGAGCGTGAAAAACCGCTTTGGTTTGATTATTTTTGATACTATGCAAGGGATGAAAAAACTGTTCGTGTTTGCCGCTGTGCTGTTTGCTTTTTTTAGTAACACAGTAGAAGCTCAATCTAAAAAAGTGATCGCAGATAAAATTGTTGGTCAAGTTGGAGATAAAATTATTCTTCGTTCTGAAATCATTAATACCATTGCGGATGCCAAGCGTCAAACGCAAGGACAAGAAAATGTGGTGTTGCCCAATGAGTGTCAGGTTTTAGAAAGTCAATTAATTCGTAAAGCATTATTGTTACAAGCTCAAAAGGATTCTTTAAATGTAGAAGACGATGAAATTGAAGCAGAATTAGACAATCGAATTAGACAAACTATTCAGCAATACGGATCAAAAGATATTCTAGAAGAGATTGCAGGTAAAACTGTGTATCAATTAAAAGATGATTTTAGAGAGGCATTTCGTGAGCAAAAATTAGCTGATCAAATGCAACGTAAGATTGTTGACAATATTAAAATTACTCCTACAGAAGTAAAATTATATTACAGCAAAACACCTCAAGATAGTTTGCCTTTTTATGAAAGCGAAATTGAAGTGAGTCAAATTGTGTTGATTCCCAAGGCCAACAAAGATGTGGAGGAATATGTGGCAAAGCAATTATACGATTATAAAAAACAAGCTGAAACCCAAGGCCCAAAGAAGTTTGAGCAATTAGCAAAAAATTATTCTGAAGATCCAGCAGTTAAAGAAAATGGTGGACAGTACACCCTAAATAGAAATGATAAATTTTGGGATCCTGCATTCCTAGCTGGTGCTTTTAGATTGAAAGAGGGACAGATATCTCCAGTAATCAAGTCTAAGTTTGGTTTGCATATTATTATGATGATCAGTCGTTCTGGTGACGAAGCAATTGTTAGACATATACTTAGAATTCCTCCAATTACCGAAGATGAAATTAAAGAGACTACTGATAAACTTGATTCACTTCGCAACCAAATTAAGACAGGAAAAATTAATTTTGCTGAAGCAGTGAATAAGTATTCTGATGATGATAATAGTAAGTTCAGTGCTGGCTCTTTAGTTGGCAGGGATGGATCCACTTTCATTTCTTTAGACATGTTAGACAAAGACATGATAAAACCTATCAGTGATATGAAACCAGGTGATATTTCTGCTCCTCAGATTTACCAAGATGAAAGGGGTAGAAAAGTGGCTAGATTGATTTACTATAAATCTAAAAAAGATCCACATCGTGAAAATTTGAAAGACGACTATAACAGAGTTGCTCAACGTGCATTAGAAGAAAAAAAGACCACTACATTAGAAAAATGGTTCAAAGAGCATATTCCCACTTATTATATTTTAATTGATAATGAGTTTACCAAATGTCCCGAGTTGGCTCAATGGAAACAAGCTGCTGTTAGTGCTGCCGAAATTAGAAAGCAATAATTTGAGTGTTGAAAGCAATTTTTTAAAATATTGATAATCAACCATTAAGAAAAGTGAAAACAGATCTTAATGGTTTTTTTATGCCTAAATATCAAGGAAAAAATATTTTTTTGGAAATTAGATGTATATACATGTATATTTGCATTGTGAAATTAGAACAAGCCATACAAAGCAATAAATTCAAAAACGAAATGCATAAAGCAAGTTTGAATATTTTGTATACTGCCTGGTGGTTGAAAACGCAAATGAGTAAGGTTTTAAAAGAGTTTGGGTTAACACACGAGCAATATAATGTTTTAAGGATTTTGAAAGGCAAGTACCCAGAACAGTTATGTGTGAAGGATATTAGCTGCAGGATGATTGAAAAAAGCTCGAATGTTCCAAGAATTATTGATCGTTTGGTAATTAAAAAACTGGTTAAAAGGGCAGATTCTCCAACCGATAAACGGGAAACTGTCACCACATTAACCCAAGCAGGGCTAGCCGTTTTAGCTGCTTCAACAGAAAGCGTGAATCTCTTAATGGATGAAATGGTTAAAATGGAAAATGGCGAGGCGGAACAATTGAATATACTGTTGGAACGCTTAAGGGGAACGGAAGTATAAATTTTTTTAAATAAATAGATGTATATACACTTAAATAAATAATCATGAAAACAGTATTGCACAAAGCAAACACTAGAGGTCATAACAGCTTTGGCTGGTTAAACAGCTTTCACAGTTTTAGTTTTGGCCATTATTATAATCCAGAAAGAATGCATTTTGGTGCATTAAGGGTGTTGAATGACGATACCGTTGCGCCAGGTATGGGTTTTGGTAAACACCCACACGATAATATGGAAATTGTCTCTATTCCTTTATCTGGAGATTTACATCACAACGATAGTACTGGTAGAAACGAAATTATTCGTCAACACGATGTACAAATCATGAGTGCGGGTAGCGGTATTGCGCATAGTGAAATGAACGCCAATAAAGACCAGCAAGTAAAATTTTTGCAAATATGGGTTATGCCCAAAGAATTAAATATCACGCCGAGATACGAACAAAAATCTTTTAAGCCAGCAGATAGAACCAACCAGATTTTGACAGTTGTTGCACCAGACAATCAAGATGCAGTTTGGATTAACCAAGACTCTTGGTTTTCATTGGCCAATTTTGATGCGGGTAAAACAGCTGATTATACCTTAAAAAATTCAGCGAATGGTGTTTATGTATTTGTGATTGGAGGTGATGCAACCATTAATGGGGTTGAATTAAATGAGCGCGATGGTTTAGGTATTACAGAAACGGATCAACTGAATATTGTTGCTAATACCCATACAGAAATATTATTGATTGAAGTTCCTATGAACGTAAATGTTGAATAATATGAAAACAAGAACAATCGAAACAATAGCTTACGGACAACCAATGGATATGGGTGGATTCCCTATTCGTCAAGCATTACCTTCCACGAAAGCGGATATGTTAGACCCTTTTTTATTATTGCATCATGCTAATATTAAAGTAGCCCAACAGGTAGATGTTAAAAATGCAGGTGTTGGTCCACATCCTCATAGAGGCTTTTCTCCTGTGACTTTTATTTTTAAGGGCGGGGTACATCATCGCGATAGCAGAGGAAATAGTCATATTGTGTATGAAGGTGGTACACAATGGATGAATGCAGGTATGGGAGTAATACATAGCGAAAGACCACCTGCAAATATTCATGAATTAGGAAGTACGCAGGAATTAATTCAACTATGGATCAATACACCTGCTGCCAATAAAATGGATGCACCTGCATATATTCCGGTGACTAAAGAAGATACGCCTGTAGTTCGTTCTGCTGATGGATTAACCAGTATTCAAGTTGTTGCTGGTGAGCTGAATGGAGTGAAGGGGCCAATTACTCCTCAAACTTCTATCAACATGTTTACCATCCATATTAAAAAAGGAGGTACTTACTTTATTCCCTTTGCCTCGTCTCACAATGCATTTATTTATGCCTTAGAAGGGAATATCCATATAAATGAACATGAAGAATTGCCTGCATTTTATATGGCTTCTTTTAATAAAGATGGAGTAGGTGTTCAAATAACAGCAAAAGAAGATAGTGTTTTACTCATGGGTACAGGGGAGCCTTTAAATGAACCGGTAGTATCTCATGGTCCCTTTGTAATGAATAATCAAACCCAACTCTTAGAAGCGTTTAGAGACTACCAAATGGGTAAAATGGGTGTACTAATTGAGGAATAAAAATTTCTTAAACAATCATATCATAAAATCTAAAAAATCAAAAAATGGCAACTTACAAAATTGACGCAATGCACAGTGAAATCACTTTTAAAGTGAAGCACTTAATGATCACCAATGTAACTGGTAGCTTTCAACAATTTGATGCTACATTAGAAGCCTCAGCTGATGATTTTAGCGATGCTAAAATTAGCTTTGAAGCTTCAATTGACAGCATTTCTACCAACAATGAACAAAGAGATACACACTTGAAAAGTGATGATTTCTTTGCTGCAGCTATTTATCCTAAATTAAGTTTTGTATCTACCTCATTTATCCATAAATCTGGTTCTGAATATGCGCTAGTGGGCGATTTAACCATCAAAGGCAACACAAAGTCTGTTGAATTAGCGGTAGATTTTGGTGGAAGAATGACTGATTTTTATGGCCAAGACAAAGCTGGTTTCGAAATAACTGGTAAAATCAATCGCAGTGAGTTTGGCTTAACTTGGAGCGCTGTAACAGAAGCTGGTGGAGTAGTAGTTAGCGACGAAATCAAGTTAAATATGGCTGTTCAAATGGTAAAACAAGCATAAATCGGCTTGAATGAACCCAATAGCCAATTAATCGTTATAAGTACATGCAAATAGAAATAATCACTGGGAGCCCTAGAAAAGATAGTGTCACTTATAGAGTAGCATTACATTTACAAGCATCTTTACGCGAACATACAGATCATATAGTAGGAATAATTGATGTAAGAGAGTGGAACTTACCTTTATTACAAAATGTGTTTTCTTCTGTTGATCAAACACCTGATTCGTATAAACCGCTTGCGAAAAGAATGTTTGCTGCCAATGCTTTTATTTTGGTCACACCAGAGTACAACGGCAGCTATGCTCCAGCCTTACAAAATCTACTGGATCACTTTCCTAAACAAGCCAGAAAAGCATTCGGAATTGTGACGGCTTCTGTTGGTGCAATGGGCGGTATGCGCGCATCTCAACAAACACTACTATTGGTTGCAGGGCTTTTTGGTATTGCTTCTCCTAATATGCTGATCATTCCTCATGTAGACAAAAAGTTTGATGGAAACGGTCATTTGTTGGATTTGGGTTTCAAACCTGCCATTGATAATTTTAGTAAAGAATTACTTTGGTTAGCAGGTAATCTTCAGCCAGAATCAGTTGCAGAGAAACGGACTGTATATAATTAATTTTTAAAAGGGTGGCGGAGTTGTAACTTCGCCATTCCTTTTTATATAGCACCATGAGCGATGAAATAAAACACGAATGTGGCCTGGCTTACATTCGTTTACGCAAGCCCTTTTCGTATTACCTCCAAAAACATGGAACGGTAACTTACGGCTTAAATAAGCTGTACCTTTTAATGGAAAAGCAGCATAATCGAGGCCAGGACGGCGCAGGCTTAGCAATGGTAAAATTAAATATTGAACCAGGCAACCCTTACTTGCATAGGATGCGCAGTAATGCACCTCAACCCATAGCCGATTTATTTTTTAAGATTGGTCAGGAAATTCAAGAGTTGGAAAAATACCAACCTGATATTAAACAACATCCTGGTTTAATGAAGGGGCATCTTCCTTTTTTAGGAGAGCTGTTATTAGGACATCTTCGTTATGGTACACAGGGGAAAAACAATGTAGAATTCTGTCATCCCTTTATTAAAAGAGACTTAATGCCAGGAAAAAACCTTGCATTAGCAGGGAATTTTAATCTGGTTAATACCGATGAATTATTTGAGCAAATTGGCGTAAATCCTGGTGACTTTCAAAAGCAAAGTGATTTAGCTGCCATGATGGAAGTGGTACACCATTATCTAGTGAAAGAAGATGAGGCAAATCCAAATAATGCCAATATTACGAATGTATTAAAAAATGCTACTCCCATTTTTGATGGCGGATATACTATTGGTGGTTTATTGGGTAATGGGCATAGTTTTGTCATGAGAGACGCGCATGGTATTAGACCTGCTTATTATTATATTAATGACGAAGTCATTGTTGCCGCAAGTGAGAGAGCAGCCATTAGAACTACTTTTAATGTGGGTGAAAATGAAGTGCAAGAATTAATGCCTGGAACTGCTTTAATTGTAGATGATTTAGGAAACTACCGAATTGAAAAAATACTAGATCCCAAAGAAAGAAGAGCTTGCTCTTTTGAGCGCATATATTTCTCAAGAGGTAGCGACGAAAAAATTTATAGAGAAAGAATTGCATTGGGTCATCATTTAAGTGAAACCGTTCTAGAACGAATTGCATACGACTTAAAAAACACCATTTTCTCTTATATTCCAAACACTGCAGAAGTAGCTTTTTATGGATTAGTAAAAGGGATGGAAGAATACCTCAATAAAATTAAAGTGGAGCGTATCCTAAGTTGGGGTAATGATTTTACGCCTGATAAATTAGAAGAAATGGTGAACCGAAAAATTCGCCAAGAAAAAATTGCCATCAAAGATGTAAAGTTAAGAACATTTATTACCGAAGATGCCAATAGAAATGAAATGGTACAACACGTATACGATATTACGTATGGTACTGTTCGTAATAATGAAGATACACTAGTGGTGATTGATGATAGTATCGTTAGAGGCACCACATTAAAGGAAAGTATTATCAGAATGCTTTCAAGATTGAGCCCTAAAAAAATTATTGTTGTTTCATCTGCTCCTCAAATACGGTACCCTGATTGTTATGGAATTGATATGAGTAAGTTGGGAGACTTCATTGCATTTAGAGCGGCTATTGCGTTGTTGAAAGAACGCAATATGGAGCATATACTTGATCAAGTTCGCGATCAAATCATTGCCCTTGAAGAAGCGGGTAATTTGCATACAGAGAATGTAGTAAGACAAATTTATAAACCATTTACTACGCTAGAAATTTCTGATAAGATTGCTCAATTGATCACTCCTGAGGGTGTTCATGTTCCTGTTGAAGTCATTTATCAAACCATTGAAGACTTGCATGAGTGTTGCCCTACTAATACAGGAGATTGGTATTTCACTGGAAACTATCCAACACCTGGGGGAAATAAAGTGGTGAACAAAGCTTTCTTAAATTATCTCAGTGGAAAAAATGTAAGAGGATATTAATTAAGGAAGTATATGGTTTTCGTAAGCAAAACTAACCAAGTGCGTTAGGTTCTTTACATTGAATCGTTTGTACAAAGGCTGTATTCTTTTTTCTATTGCGGAAGAAGACACCCCTAAAATATCGGCTATTTCTTTAAAAGAGAATCCTTTGGCAACATATGTCAAAGCTTCTTTTTCTTTACCTGAGATAGTCAAAATTTTTTGAACAGCTTTATTGATTACCTCTTCAAACTCTTCCTTATCTGGTCCTTGCACATCGTATCTCATGACCATACCTAAGTGCAGATTTCGATTAATTCTGAAACGCCCAATTATATCATTTACCATTCCATCTTTGTCAACAGAGAGAATACCAATTTTAACTTCCATGGGAACCATGCTTCCATTTCGATGGATTTTTTTTAACTCAACAGTGAAGCTGTAATTTTTTATTCCTGTTTTTTTACTTAAAATGAATTCAATTGTTTTAGCATTGATTTCATTTGAAAAAGCGGCATAACTGGGGTCTGTTTGTTTAATGATGGTTTGAAGGGTGATTTCATCGTCCTTGAAACCCAATGTTTCTTCCCAGCCATCTGCGTAAATCAGCTTTTTATCTTTGAAAGAATAGATATAGATAGATTCATCCGGAAAACGGAGTAAACTTCTTTTATATTGTTTATATGAACTGCTCTCTGGATCGGCTGGTAAGTCGGTTACAATAGATGTATCTATTTTAGACAGATTATTGGATTTGTTCATGCCCCAATATAGTAAAAACTGAGTAATTACACAGTTGTTGGGAGTACGCTATTGTGCTAACTTCGCCATAGTTAACTATCGGGGGGTAGTTAATTTTAAGGTCACAATCTGAAAAGTTTGTGGCCTTTTTTATACCCTATAACAAATGGCGTTGATATTCATTCCAGCCCCTACTGAGGCAAACATCACAATATCTCCCCGTTCTAATTGGTGATTACTCAATTCTCCTCTTTTAACTAAATCGTACAAAGTAGGAATTGTTGCAACCGAACTATTCCCCAATTTATGTATACTCATTGGCATAATGTCTTTGGGAACTTCACGGATACTGTACAATTTAAAAAGTGCTTTAATAAAACCTTCGTCCATTTTTTCATTAGCCTGGTGTAGGAAAAACTTTTTCACTGCAGTCACGTCAACTCCGCTTTTTTCTAAACAGGCTTTCATTGCAAGTGGCACATTTTTAATTGCATATTCGTACACTTTTCTGCCTTTCATTTTGATATATCTAACCGATGGGTCTGCATTGGGTAAATAAGACTTACCCATTGTGATATATTTAAGTTCATCGTTGCAATGACTCTGCATACTGCTGGCAATAATGCCAGCGCTGTCGTCTGAACCTTCAACAGCTTCAATAATAGTAGCACCTGCACCATCGCTAAAAATCATGCTGTCTCTATCATACTGATCTATTACCCTGCTTAGTGTTTCTGTTCCAATAACCAAACACCTTTTTGCCAAGCCTGCCTTAATAAATGCATCAGCTTGGGTAACTCCTAAAATCCATCCGGGGCAACCAAACAACACATCATAAGCAACGCAGTTAGGGTTAATAATGCCTAAAGCATGTTTAATATGTGATGCCAATGATGGAACTGCATCCGATTGAATGGTATTTTTTAAAACATTGCCAAAGTTGTGTGCTACAATAATTTGGTCGATGCTTTCATGGTCAATGCCTGCATCTTCTATCGCATGTTTAGCAGCAATGGCACCCATATCACAAGCAGTAAATTCATTGCCCGCATACCTGCGTTCTTCAATGCCAGTAATGTCTTTAAACTTCTCTACTATTTCTGATGATGCAGTTGCAATTTTTACATGATCTTCCCCATAAAATTCCTGTGCTGCAAAATCTTTATTGGTTTTAATATGAGGAGGAATATAGCTACCTGTTCCTGTAATTACTGTTCGTATTGCCATCTTTCCCTGTTTAAATGTTCTTCTCAAATGTAATCATAAATAAAAAGGGATGGCAAGCCATCCCCATTTAATTTTTAAGCTAACAACTGTTTATAAGTATTGGTCGCCTTTATTACGTTTTACTTCAGCAACATATTCTTTAATAGCTTGTTCTTTTTCTTTTTTACAAATCATCAATACATCAGGCGTGTCAACAACTATAAAGTCATCCAATCCTTGTAATAACAATAGTTTTTCTTTGGGTGAAGAAACCATACACTTAGTGGCATCAATAATGATCACATTCTCTGAAGCTACCGCATTGCCTAAGTAGTCTTTTTCTAAATTATCGTAAGCACTATTCCATGTACCTAAGTCGCTCCATCCAAATGAGGATGGAATTACATATACGTTGTCTGCTTTTTCCATGATTGCAAAGTCTATTGATACATTGGTACAAAGCGGATAGATCCTGTTAATTGCCTCTTTTTCTGTAGGGGTATTGAAGTTGGCTTTTTCTGCTTCAAACAACTCATACATTTCTGGCTGATATAGTTCAAAAGCTTTCATTACATTTTTTACTTGCCACACAAAAATCCCTGCATTCCATAAAAAGTCTCCACTGGCCAAAAAGGTCTTCGCCAATTCTAGGTTGGGTTTTTCTGTAAATGTTTTTACTTTATAAATTCCGTCTGCTACTTGCATGGGTTCATGCTGAATGTATCCATACCCTGTGTTTGGATGAGTGGGCTTTATGCCTAAAGTAACCAATGACTTTATATGTGATACAAAATCCAATGCTTGTAAAGTGATTTTTCTAAAATTTTCATTATCCAAAATCATATGATCACTTGGGGCTACAATTAATGAAGCTTCAGGGTCTTTTTGTAATAACTTGTAGGAGATATATGCAACACAGGGTGCAGTGTTTTTTCTACTTGGTTCAGCCAGAATATTGGCAGGGTCTAATTCTGGAAGTTGTTCCTGCACTATGGTAACGTACTCGTCTGATGTAACAATGAAAATGTTTTCATTGGGAATAAATGCTGCATATCGTTCATAGGTCCATCTAATTAAAGACTTTCCAGTGTTTAAAATATCTAGGAACTGTTTGGGATAACTCGTTCTGCTTTGTGGCCAAAAACGGCTTCCAATCCCCCCGGCCATAATGGCTACATAATGGTGTTGATTCATTTGAATGTCTTTAAAATCTAGATGAAAATTAATACGCTGTTACAAGCATAAAAAACGTAGTCCCGGTAAACTTATTGCTTATTTTAAACAATTCCCTCCCTAATTAAATCGTGTATATGAATAATACCTTTGTAAATGCCATTTTCTGCAACAATCAATTGACTAATATCATGTTTTTTTAACAATTCCAACGCTTCAACCGCTAATGCTTCTGGCTGAACAGTAATGGGATGAGTTGATAATATATCTGATGCACAAATGGTGCTGATATCGCTTGTTTTTTCTAGCATTCTTCTGAGGTCTCCATCGGTGATAATGCCAATTAATTGTTGATTTTCGTCTACTACAGCAGTTACTCCCATTCTATTTTGGGTGATTTCCACTATTACCTTTTTTAAAGTAGCATTTGCAAGTACCCAAGGTTTTTCATTGGCAGTTGCTAAATCGGCTACCCGTAAATAAAGTCTTTTTCCCAAATTGCCTCCGGGATGAAATTTTGCAAAATCTCTATTGTTGAATTGATTCAACTTCATCAAACATACTGCTAACACATCTCCCATCACCATTTGGGCAGTGGTGCTACTTGTAGGTGCTAAATTATTTGGACATGCTTCTTTTTCTACAGTGGTATTCAGCATTAGATTGGCTTGTTTGGCCAGAAAACTTTCCGTATTTCCAACCATCCCAATCAATAAATTTCCAAAATTATTGATTAACGGAATTAAGACTTTAATCTCTGGACTTTCTCCACTTTTACTAATCAACATCACAATATCGTCGGATGTGATCATTCCCAAATCTCCATGAATTGCATCTGCTGCATGCATAAATAAAGAGGGAGTACCTGTTGAATTGAGCGTAGCAACTATTTTTTGTGCTACAATTGCACTTTTACCTATTCCACTAACAATTAGTCGGCCTTTTGCTTCATGAATAGCTTGTATGATTTTCTCAAAGTCATTATTAATAAAAGCTTTCAACCCTAATATGGCTGAAGCTTCTGTTTCAATTGTTTGAAGTGCCAGTGCTGGTATATTATTATTCATGCTTTACAAAGGTAAACTTTAACAGCTTAGCAGCGATAATGCATTAGGTATTCGTTAACTTCGCTCCCCTTTTGCAAAAAGGCCCAGATTTCTACAAAAATGTAGAAATATCTTGGGAAAAACGGCAAAAATTGTTTAACTTTTACTAGCGTCAATAGAACTAGATATAGAAAATAGTATTCCCCCAATGGCAACCAGTACCTCAAAAGCTCCGTCAAAAACCGTTTCCAAAAAAACTGCAATCAAAAAGTCTGTTGCGGCCAAATCTGATGCAAAGCATCAATATCCAATTCATTCGGCTTTAGAACAATACTTTGGATTTAAAGAATTCAAAGGAACACAGGAATCTGCCATCAATAGCTTATTAGACGGGAAAGACACTTTTGTGATTATGCCAACAGGTGGAGGTAAGAGCTTATGTTATCAATTGCCTGCTTTAATTTTAGAGGGCTGTGCTATTATTGTTTCCCCATTAATCGCTTTAATGAAAAACCAAGTAGACTTGGTAAGGGGCTATAGCGAAAATGATGAAGTAGCGCATTTCTTGAATTCTTCTTTAAATAAGGGACAAATAAAAGCAGTTAAAGACGATTTAAACAGCGGCAAGACCAAGCTGCTCTATGTGGCTCCTGAAACCCTAACCAAACAAGAAAACCTAGAATATTTTAGTGATCTCAAAATCTCCTTCTTTGCTGTGGACGAAGCACACTGTATTTCGGAGTGGGGGCACGATTTCAGACCAGAATATAGAAGATTGAGGGAAATGATGGATATCATTAATCCAGACATACCAGTTATTGCCTTAACTGCAACTGCTACTCCTAAAGTTCAAAGTGATATTGTAAAAAACCTGAGTTTAAGGGATGCAAATATTTTCATTTCTTCTTTTAATAGAACCAACCTTTTTTATGAAATCTTGCCTAAGATTCAAAAAGATCAAACGGTAAAAAGTATCGTAAAATTTATTAGCCAACACAAGGGCAAGAGTGGTATTATTTACACCCTTAATAGAAAAACAACCGAAGAATTAGCAGAGTTATTGGTGGCCAATAAAATAAAAGCAGTTGCCTACCATGCAGGCCTAGATCAAAAACTAAGGGCAGATAGACAAGACCAGTTTTTAAATGAAGATGTTCAAGTTATTGTTGCTACCATTGCTTTTGGAATGGGTATTGATAAACCAGATATCCGTTTTGTAATCCATTTTAATATTCCAAAATCTATTGAAAACTATTATCAGGAAACTGGTAGAGCAGGTAGAGACGGGTTAGAAGGAATTTGTGTGTTGTATTATTCTCATAAAGATGTTTCGAAGCTAGAACATTTAATGAGAGACAAGCCTTTGAGTGAGCGAGAAGTTGGTGCACAACTGATTGATGAAATGGTTGCTTATTCTGAAAGTGCAGTATGTAGAAGAAAAATTTTACTCCATTATTTTGGAGAAGATACTGAAACTGAGAATTGTGGGCTATGCGATAACTGTAAAAATCCCAAAGAAAAGTTTGAAGCAAAAGAAGAAGTGGTGAAAGTGCTGAAAGTAGTTAATGCATTAGATGGAAGATTTGTAACCGATTACGTAGTGAATGTATTGTTGGGTAAACTCACTCCTCAAATTTCAATGTTCCGCCATGATGCTTCGCCAGTGTTTGGAATAGGAAAAGACAAAGAACCGCATTTATGGAATAGCTTAATTAGACAAATGTTGCTAGAGAATTTGTTGGTTAAGGATATTGAAGAATATGGTTTAATTAAATCTAGCGACAAAGGGCAGAAATTTTTAAAGAAACCGAGTTCCTTTAAAATGGTACTCAACAATTTGTTTGAAGACGCCAATGCCGATGATGAAGAAGGTGAAAACGCTACTCAAACTGGAGCTGCTGCCGACGAAAAGTTATTTGTCATGTTAAAAGAACTTAGACAAAAAGAGGCTAAGAAAAAAAGCCTTCCTCCTTTTGTGATATTCTTAGAAAGTTCTTTACAAGATATGGCTACCCTATATCCTACCACCCTAGACGAAATGAGCAAATGCCAAGGGGTAAGTAAGGGGAAGGCACTTAAATATGGCAAACCTTTTGTTGATTTGATTGCCAGTTATGTTACCGAGAATGATATAGAGAAACCAGATGATTTTGTTATGCGAAGTGTGGCCAATGCCGCCAGCAACAAAATTTATATCATTCAAAACGTTGATAAAAAAATACCATTAGAAACCATTGCTAAAAACAAAGATCTAAAATTAGATCGGCTGTTAGAAGAAATGGAAACCATTGCTGCAAGCGGAACAAGACTCAATTTAGATTATGCAATTGATGAATGGTTGGGTGAAGATGAGCAAGAAGAAATCTTAGAATATTTTAAAAGCTGTGAAACTTCTTCATTGGATGTTGCACGAGAGGAATTGGCAGAATTTGATTTTAATTGGGAGCAATTAAAAATTATGCGAATTAAATTTTTAAGTGTTTATGGAAACTAATATTATTTATTGAAATAATATTTTACCCTGTTAGCCACATTTTCTCTGATATTCAAATAATACAGATTTAAGTCTGCAACATGATAGTTGTTGGTCGTGTAAAAAATATTACCAAAGAATTTGGGCTTAGGTGTCCATAATATATTGCCTTCCACTTTTGCAGCAGCAACGGCGGGTACAATCTTATTAAATTTTAATAATACCCCACCTTTGTTTATTTGTCTTTCTGCCATTGTTAAATCATTGGTCCAGGTTAATGGATTGGTTACAATTGCTTTATATTTCTCTTGTAGAATTAAGGGTGGAGTATAGCCCGCTTTATAAGTACGCCAACTAATGATACAGCCTGTTTGATTAGGTGATGTGCAAGCTTTTAATTGTGTGTATTCGTTTTCTGTAACTGGAAGCCCAATTAAATAAGCGGCTACCAATTTATTTTTAAGAACCTGGTTGTCAAAGTATTCTTTTAGTAATCTTTTTCCATGAGTTGTTCCTTGGCTATGTGCTGCAATTACTATGGGCTTGCCTGCATGATAATGTTTCAAGTAATACTCAAACGCTGTTTTTACATCGGCATAGGCCAGTTCAAAAGCAGCTATAGCAGCACTACTGTCTGGAGCATTTTTAGGAAAATAAGCTTGTAAATTGGCTTGCCGATATCTTGGAGCAAAAACACGACCCACTTCATTAAATATACTTGCTTGAAACAGTATAGTCGTATAATCTGTTTTGGTATTTAATTCAATATTATTAATTGGTGCACTATAGCCAAAGGGCAATTGATCATCGGTATACGTAGTAGGATGAATAAAAAAAACATCTACTGAACTGTCTGGTTGAAAAGTGGATAACAATGGTTGGGGAACACTGTCTGCTGGATCTTTCTTAAACGGATGAGCCGCCCAATAATGCAAGTCACTATAATCAGGGGTATTGATATGATCTCTTCGCTCATAATTTTTTTCCATTCCTTTATAAGGTACTCCACAGGCAATGGCCAAAATCATTAGCGTCAACAAAAAGATCATACTTTGTTTCATTTACTAAAGGTCCAGCTTTTTTATGATTTGCTGCCTATCGCCTAAGGTTATTGATTTTGCTGTATTTTCGTGAAAATTATTGTTATGGCTATACCAGTTGTTGATTTAGCAGAATTTACTCATGGAACCCCCGATCAAAAAGCTTCATTTGTACAAAATCTTGGTAAAGCATATGAAGAAGTAGGATTTGTTGCGGTAAAAAATCATGGGGTGCCAGATGAATTAATTGCCAACCAATATGAATATGTGCAGCAGTTTTTTGCACTTCCTTTAGAAAAGAAAAAACAGTATGAAATTCCTGGGTTAGCCGGACAACGTGGATACACTAGCTTTGGAAAAGAACACGCTAAAGGAAGTGATGCCCCAGACTTAAAAGAGTTTTTTCAATATGGTCAAACAGTGGAAGATCATGATGCAATAAAATCGGAGTATCCCGATAATGTTCAAGTAGCTGAAATTGCCCCTTTAAATGAAACGCTATTTAATGCATACAGAAATTTTGAAAAGAGCGGTAAAGCCCTACTACAAGCAATTGCATTGTATTTAGGATTAGATGAACATTATTTTGATCAATACGTACACAATGGTAATTCCATATTAAGGTGCATTCATTATCCACCTATTACTAATGAACCAAAATCTGCAATTAGAGCAGAGCAGCACGAAGACATTAATTTAATTACGTTATTGGTAGGTGCTTCAGCCGATGGCTTACAAATTTTAACCAAACAAGGCGAATGGGTAAATGTTACTTCATTACCGGAACAAATAGTGGTGAATGTGGGAGACATGTTGCAACGCCTTACTAATAACAAACTAAGAAGTACCACACACCGAGTAGTGAATCCTGCTAGAGAGTTGTGGCATACAAGTCGTTTTTCAATGCCTTTCTTTTTGCATCCTAGAAGTGAAATGAGTTTGGCCTGTTTAGAAAGCTGTATCAATGATAACAATCCGAAAGCATACCCAGATTCAACTGCAGGGGAATACTTAGATGAGCGATTAAGAGAAATAGGACTAAAGAAATAATGATACTTGAATTTGTTAAGACATATCCCCTTTATGAAAGCTGTGTTCATGCACAGCATTACTGCTTTTGGCGGTCCACAAGGTCATTTGGGGATGATGATCAAAACATTTGTTCAACAACGTAAAGATGTAACTGAAGAGGAACTGTTAGATTATAATGGTTTTTGTCAAATGTTGCCAGGGGCTTCTTCTACACAGGTGTTAACCTTAATTGGATACAAAAGAGGTGGAGTTTTATTGGCTATTTTTACGCTGTTGATCTGGATTATTCCAGCATCTATTTTAATGTCGGGCTTATCATTTTTATTAGATTATTATAATAAAATAGCCCATCCATCCGCCATTTTTAGATTTATACAACCCATGGCTATTGGGTTTATTGCCTATTCTACTTTACGAACATTTAAAGTAGCTATTCATAATACCATTACTTGGGTAATCCTAATCATTGCCACGATTGCTACTTTTTTTGCGTTTAAAACACCTTGGGTATTTCCTATTTTGATTGTTTGTGCAGGCATTGCAACCAATTTTAGCGACAAGCGAATTCCACAAAAAGGGGTTCCTCCCAAGCAAGTGAAATGGGGAAACTTATTGATTTTTTTATTCCTTTTTGGTATTACCGGCTATTTATCTGAAACGGCAACAAAGCAAAACTGGGAAAACAGAAAAGTATTCAACCTTTTTGAAAATAATTATCGTTTTGGAAGTTTGGTTTTTGGTGGGGCAGATGTATTGATGCCGTTGATGTATGAACAGTATGTAACAAGACCCCAGTCTAAAAGAATCTTAGAAAATAAGCGAGATGTACTAAAAATTAATCGAGAAGACTTTTTAACTGGATCTGGCATAGTAAGAGCCATACCAGGACCTGTATTTTCAATTGGTGCATTTACAGGGGGTATGGTATTGAAAGACCAAGGTTTGAGTAATCAGTTGATTGGATGTGCTATTGGGGTTGTTGCTATCTTTTTACCCAGTGCTTTATTGGTATTATTCTTTTTTCCAGTATGGCATAATTTAAAGAAATATGCCGTGATTTTCAGGTCATTAGAAGGAATTCGTGCTTCTGTGGTGGGTATTATGGCGGGTGCGGTAGTGTATTTATTGAACGACCATATATTGCCTGATTTATGGGTCCAAAATTGGACCATTTTATGGGACATGGCAATTGTTTTGGCTACATTTTTGGTACTTCAATTAAATAAAGTGCCTGCTCCGTTTATTGTAATAAGCTGTTTAATTTTAGGTGCAATTGCCTAATTTTAGTATCTTCCTTTACATCATAAACCTTACTCATGGTAACTATTGCATTATATAATTTAAAAGGAGGGGTAGGTAAAACTGCAGCTACAATCAATCTTGCATACCTGAGTGCAAAGCAAGGATACAAAACATTGATTTGGGATTTAGACCCACAGGGTTCTTCTTCTTTTTATTTAGGCGCAACGGCCAACATAAAAAATGAAGCAAAAAAAATATTAACTGGAGAAATGGATTTGGCAACTGCCATTCAACCATCTGCCTACGAAAACCTAGACATTATTCCCGCAGATCTTTCTGCAAGACATGCTGATATTTTATTGAATGAAATGAAGCAAAGCAAGAAAAAAATCAGTGCTATACTTTCAACAATTAAAAACGAATATGATATCGTTTTTTTAGATTGCCCTCCTGGAATTTCTGTTTTGCATGATGCCGTTTTTGCGGGCGTAGATTGGATATTGATGCCCAATATTCCTACTACATTGTCTATTCGTTCTTTTGAATCGGTATTGAATTATTTTAAAGAAAACGATTTAGACACATCAAAATTAAAATGCTTCTTTAGTATGGTAGATCATCGAAAAAATCTCCATCATGAAGTAATCAATGAGTTTTATAAAGACAAACTTTTCTTCAAAAGTTATATACCCTATTTAAGTGATGTAGAGAAAATGGGTGTTCACGAATCACCTTTAGAAACCTTTGCGGCCAGCAGTTATGCTGCTCAATGTTATAAAGATCTTTGGAAAGAAATTAAACAGCGTTGCATCAATTAATATGGATAGAGAAATTACTTCATGGTATAGTCCGGCCTTAAATAAAGAGATGCCAATCGCATCATACGGACACTTTGGATTTGCTATTTTATTGATTCCTACTGCAGCCGCAGATTATTTGGAGTATGAGCGTTTTCAGTTAATAGACGCCATTGCTCCATTTATTAATTCGGGTAAGTGTAGGGTTTTCAGTATTGATAGTATGAATAAGGAAAGCTGGATGAATAATCAGATGCTTCCTGAGCATAAAGCTATTAGACATAACCAGTTTAATGAGTATGTATTCAATGAAGTGATTCCGTTCATTCGTAGTTGTACAAGTAATGAAACCATGATTTACACTTGTGGGGCTTCTTTTGGTGCACTACATGCCATGAATTTGTTCATGAAAAGACCAGATATCATTAATGGTGCTATTAGCATGAGTGGGGTATATGATTTAACTGAATACACCAAAGGGTTTTGGGATGATCAGGTGTTTTATAATAGCCCAGTACATTATATACCCAGTTTAAACGATAATTGGTATTTAGACAAGATTAAATCGAGTCATCATATTCATATTTATACAGGGAGCGGTAATTTTGAAGATCCTGATGCCGCTAAAAATTTTGCTGGTATTCTTTATACCAAAGGTATTTGGTATGATTTAGACGTTTGGGGCCCAGATATTCACCACGACTGGCCAACTTGGCGCTCTATGTTGCCTTATATTTTAGATAAAAAATTCTAAACTGTAAAAAACACGTTAATTCCCTTTCGATATATGGTACTCTGCCTTGGCTGAATTAATATTACATATTAATCAACGGCAATTGAGGCATTTTTCTGGAATAATTGGATTTTTAACACTACTGTTTTTAACTGTTTTTACTACTGGTGCTCAAGCACAGTTTACAACAGTGAGTGGAAATGTGTATGATATTTCAGCAAGAAGACCGTTAGAGGCAGTGGCTGTGCAAAGTACTTCAGGAAGGGGTACCATCACCGATTCAACTGGATATTATATTTTGACGGTGCTAAAAACCGATTCAATTTGGTTTTCGTTGATAGGAAAAGCTACCATGAAATATCCGGTAGACACAATTAGTAATTTGGAGCGTTTCAATGTAATGATTCACGTACGTTCATTTGATTTACCTGAAGTAAAAGTTCGCAACAATTATTACAGATATGATTCTGCTATGAACCGACAGGATTATGCCAAGGTATTCAACTTTAAAAAACCCAGTTTGGGTGTTGTGTCTAGCCCTAATTATAATCCAGGTGCTACTGTTGGGTTTGACTTAGAAGGAATCATCAATATGTTCCGAGTAAAACGAAACAGAAGTATACTGACTTTACAAAAAAGATTAATAGAAGAAGAAGAAGAAAAATATGTGAACAGTAGATTCTCTAAATTATTTGTGAGAAAAATTACAGGTTTGCAATCTCCAGAATTAGATACATTCATGCGAAGATATCGCCCTACTTATGGATTGGTAAAACTCTTAAACGATTTAGAATTGGGTTATTATATTGGTCAACAATTCGAAGAGTATAAATCTACCAAGTATAACTGGCGGGGAGGATTATACAGGAGAAGAGAAGATCAGTAATATTTCCTAGCAACTGGCATTCAACGCTTTCTTACCCAATAATTTTATCAAAGGCAATAAAGCTCCAAATCTTTCATCCTTACTAAATCCATTTTTGTATCGATGATAAATTTGTTGAGCAATTACCGCATTCTTAAATAGGCCAAATACATAGTAGTAATTGATATCTGTTAGATCCCTTTTAGTTAGTAAAGCATAATAGTCAATTAATTCGGACCTAGATAAATTTCCTGGTAACCATGAACAATTGTATTGTTGAAAAATAGGTTCTTCATCTTGCTCAAACCAATAAGCCAACATGACACCAAGGTCCATCAATGGATCCCCAACAGTAGCCATTTCCCAATCTAACACAGCAATCACATTGGTTAAATCGTTATTGAAAACGATATTATCATATTTAAAATCATTGTGTAATAGTGAAGGTGATTGTTCCTTTGGATGATTATTTTTTAGCCATTCCGCAACTTGATTCATCGACTCAATCAAATCGGTTTCTGCGATGAAATATCGTTTAATCCAACCTTCTACTTGTCTATTAACATACCCTGCTGGTTTTCCTAGTTCAATCAATTTTGTTGTTTCAATATCTATCGTATGAATCTGAGCCAATGTTTCCACTAATTGTTTTGCACAATGCTCAAATTGATTGGGTGAAATGTTTAGTTTAGGCGCATTGTATGACCTTAAAATAATCCCCTCTATTTC
The DNA here is from genome assembly GCA_017996795.1 of Sediminibacterium sp. Lineage (GTDB taxonomy): Bacteria > Bacteroidota > Bacteroidia > Chitinophagales > Chitinophagaceae > Sediminibacterium. The sequence goes on from JAGOGG010000004.1 coordinate 30,900, forward strand.
TTCCATTATATAAAAAGGAGTGCCTGTAATATCGGAATGGCTGTAATAAAGAATTGGTAGAGGTACTTTATTAAAAAAGGGTTGTAATGTATTCAATACTTTATATTCTCGCTCCATATCATGTGCCGATTGAATATTGGCACATGCTGGTGCCATCCGCATCACAAAGTTTTGATTTGAAGTAGCTAATCGATAAGTTAAATTAGAATAACCACCTGCAAATCGAGTTATAGAAATAATAGGGGTAACACTTGCAATGTATTTGTTCAATAAATCATTCAGTTGATTTATATTAATCGATTCATTCTCTGAAAGCGCAACTGTTTTTTCCATCTTACCACTATTTTATTTTTTTGCTCATTCCGTATTTTTTTAAAATACTCAAAGCCAAACTTTGCTTGTGCACTTCATCTGCTCCATCCCAAATTCTAGCTCCTCGTTCGTGCTGAAACAAATTGGCCAACATGGTTTCATCCGATAAACCCATTGCTCCATGAACTTGTATAGCTCTATCTAATACTTTTAAAACCATATTGGCTACAAAAAATTTGATGCCAGCAATTTGATCACGAGTTGCTGCTGCACCATACAAATCAATATTATGTGCAGTTCTTAACACCAATAATCTAGATGCATCTATTTCAACCCTACTTTCTGCAATAAATCCTTGTATAAATTGTTGATGCCCCAACATTTCACCTTCTTTAATTTCTCTGGTAGCGGCTCGTTGGCACATCAAGTCAAAGGCTTTTTCTGCAATTCCAACCCATCGCATGCAATGGTGAATTCTGCCTGGTCCCAACCGTTCTTGCGCCTGCTTAAACCCTGATCCCTCTGAACCAATAATATTATTAATAGGGATTCTACAATTTGTATAACGTATCTCAGCATGACTGGCCCAACCTTCTCCTGCTTCTCCAAAAACTGGAATATTTCTGACTAATTCAAACCCTGGTGTATCCGTTGGAACAATAAACATACTGGCTCTTTCATGAGGTGCAGCGTTCGCATTCGTTACGGCCATCACTACTGCAAAAGCAGCTCCGTCGGCAGATGAAGTAAACCATTTGTGTCCATTAATAATATATTCGTTTCCTTCTTTAACAGCAGTAGTAGCAAGCCTTGTAGGATTAGAACCAGCCAATTCGGGTTCAGTCATTGAAAAACAACTGCGGATTTTTCCTTCTAATAGTGGCTGTAAATAAGTTGCTTTTATTTCTTCAGACGCAAAACGAGCAATCATTTCTGTATTACCAATATCCGGTGGCTGTGCATTAAAAGTATACTGCCCATAATAGGGCGATAAAGATAATATTTCACTCACTTGCCCAAACTCACATAAGGTTAATCCCATACCCCCATCATGAATAGGTAAGTGTAAATTCCACCACCCTTTTTCTTTTACTATTACTCTTTTTTGTGCCAGTATTTTTTCGGTTTCCTTAAATGGTCGAGTAGTATGCTCATTTTCTAATGGAATTAATTCGGTTTCTACAAATTCTCGAATAGCAGGCAATAGAATTTCTAAACGCTTGGTAATAAAAATGGCTTCCATAATAAATCTTTAAATAGTAACACCGCCATCTGCAGTAAATAAAGTACCTGTGCAATATCCCGATGCAGGAGCTGCTAAAAATAATGCCAAAGCCGCAATTTCATCTACAGAACCCATTCTTGAAATGGGAGCCATTTTTACAAATCGGTTTAACCATTTCTCGTCTTGCCAAAGTGCTTCCGAAAATTTAGTTTTAATAAGTCCTGGACAAATCGCATTCACTCTTATTCCATCAACACCCCATTCCTTTGCAGTCACTTTGGTGAGCATATTTAACGCTGCTTTGGAAACTGAGTATAAGCCCAATCCAGGGTCAGGTGTAATGCCTGCAATAGAACTAATATTGATAACCGAACCTCCTCCTCTTTCTTTCATGATGGGGTAAACTAATTTCCCTAGCTCAAAAGGGGCTTTCACATTTACATTCATGATTTTATCAAAGGCCCACTCTTCGCAGGTTACAACAGGACCAAAAACTGGGTTACTAGCTGCATTGTTTACTAGTATATCAATGCCTCCATACAATTCAACTGTTTTATTAACCAGTGTTTTGCAAGCTTCAATATCTCCTGCATTACCCGCAATGCCGGTACAAATTCCTCCTCTTTCAACAATAGAAGCAGCCACTTTATCTAATTCTTCTTGTTTGCGTGAGTTGATCACAACCGCCGCACCACTTGCTGCAAAATATTGGGCGATGGCTTCTCCAATGCCTTTACTGGCACCTGTAATTAAAGCTACTTTTCCATTTAAACTAAACGCTTCATTCAATTTCATATGATTAACTTTTTCTGGATAATGCTTTATTCATGGCGTTCATGAATTGGTCTTTTACTTTTAATCTAAACCAGGTAGGAGCCAATCGTTTTAACTTCCACATGGTTCTGGCTGCTTTGGGTAATATAATGTAAAGCTCTTTATTACCTGCCCTTATGAGTATTTCTTTAGCCACTTCATTGGCTTCTAAGCCAGATCTTTCTATAAATGTTTGCGTTATTTTTTTTGTAGCAGCCCCACCTCTTACAGATTGTGCAATATTCGTTTTAAAATAAGTGGGTTGTATACAAGAAACATGAATACCAAAATCGTATAGTTCGCTGTATAAGGTTTCACTAATTGCCACAACTGCGGCTTTAGTCATATTGTATCCAGCCATTGTAGGGGCACAACTAATAGCTGCTGCACTTGCGGTATTCAATATATGACCATATCCTTGTTTTTTCATTGCAGGAATAAAATACCAACAACCATATAGAACCCCCATTTGATTAATACCCACCATCCATTCGTAATTCTCCAAAGAATAGGTTTCAAATTCTGAACCATCCCCAACACCTGCATTATTAAATAATAAATCAATTCCCTCAGCATCAAATAAAAAACGATCTGCCACTTCTTTATACTGGTCTTTATCTGCAACATCTAATAAGTAAGTGATTGGCTTTCCTCCTGCTTTAGTAACCAATTCCTTCACTTCAGCCAAAGTTTGTGGATTGTTATCAGCCATGCCAATGGTCCATCCATCTGCAGCCAACTCTAACGCAAATGACTTTCCTAAACCAGAGGCCGCACCAGTAATAAATGCTCTTTTATGAGTATATTTTTGAGAGAGTGCATACATAGGGCAAGCTTTATTGCTTGAATGTAAAAAAAGGATAGGACTTAATGGGCATTTCACCGAATTATTTTAGCTATTCGCCATTCAGCAAATGCTGGTTTAGAAGACATTATTTAATTCTATCTTTACTACTTCCAAAAATTGACTCCTTTGAAAAAAATAAGTCTGTTACTAACATTGCCCTTGCTCCTATTTTCATGCAAGGAAGAGAAAAAAGAAAACGCCGATTCAAAAGCAAAACCATCATCAGCTACTATTGTAGATGTATTAATTGCAGGGGCCGGAAATATTGACAATAATGTAGAAGTGAATGGGGCTATTATCCCCATGGAAACAGTCAATATTAATCCTGAAGTAAGTGGTAGATTAACCATGCTCAATGCTCCAGATGGTGGCAGGGTAACTCAGGGTGCAATTTTAGCAAGAATTAATGATGCCGATTTACAAGCTAATTTATCTAAAACAAAAGTGTTGCTAGATATGGCTCAAAAAACCGAAGAGCGGTTAAGAAAGTTATTGGCCATCAATGGAATTAATCAGTCTGAATACGACTTGGCTTTAAATCAGGTGAATAGCTTAAAAGCAGACTTACTGGTAACTCAGGCTCAATTAGATAAAACAATAATTAGAGCACCATTTACTGGAGTTTTGGGGTTGAGACAAATAAGCCCTGGTGCGTATGTAACACCGGCAATAACCCTTACTACATTACAGCAAGTAGATCGGGTAAAAATAGATTTTAATGTTCCAGAATTTTATACCAATATGATTCGGGTAGGAGGATCTGTTCAAATTCAAACGAATGAATCAAATCTAAAAAGAAGAGCAACTATTGTGGCAACGGATCCACAAATTAATCCTACAACAAGAAATTTACGTGTACGTGCTGTTTTGGATGGTAATGCCATTGCTCCAGGAACTTTTGTAAAAGTATTTTTAGAGGCAGGCAAAAACAAGAATAGCATTCTGGTTCCTACCAATGCAATTATTCCAGATGCAAGAGCTAAGAAAATAATTGTTGCAAAAGGCGGTGAAGGTGTTTTTGTAGACATTGAAACTGGTTTAAGAGGTACTGGTTTTGTAGAAGTTACCAAAGGGTTAAATCCTGGTGACAGCGTGGTGGTAACAGGGGTTTTATTTGTAAGACCCAAGCAGCCTGTTAAAGTTCGATCTGTTAAGCAGTTGAGTGATATTATCAAATAGAAGAAGCAGCCATATCCCATGAATATTTCTGAATTATCATTAAAAAGACCCATTCTTGCAACGGTGATGAATATCCTCATCGTATTGTTTGGAATTGTTGGTTATAGTTTTTTAGCAGTAAGGGAATATCCTGCAGTTGACCCTCCTGTAGTAAACGTTCGAACTTCTTATTCAGGAGCGAACTCCGAAATTATTGAGAGTCAAATTACAGAACCCCTTGAGAAAGCCGTCAATGGAATTCCGGGTATTCGAAGTATCTCCTCTTCTAGTTCAAATGGGAATAGCAATATTACTGTTGAATTTAATGTTTCAGAAGAT
>JAGOGG010000268.1 GCA_017996795.1 Sediminibacterium sp.
CTCGAATCACCAATGTTTTCTTATCTAACTCTTCTACATGTGCTCTAACCCTTACTTTTCCACCTCTTTTACCTTCATTATACCCTGACACATCAATCATTCCACCGGTTTGAAAGTCGGGGAAAAGCTCAAACTTTTTACCTCTTAAGTATTTGATTGAAGCATCAATTAGTTCACAAAAATTATGGGGCAAAATTTTCGTAGATAATCCAACAGCAATACCATCCGCTCCCTGCGCTAAAAGCAAAGGAAACTTCATAGGCAAATTAACTGGCTCATTTTTACGGCCATCATAGCTCAATTGCCACTCAGTAGTTTTGGCGTTGAATGCCACTTCTAGAGCGAACTTTGATAACCTAGCTTCAATATAACGTGACGCGGCTGCTGCATCACCTGTTCTAACGTCTCCCCAGTTACCCTGTGTTTCAATTAATAAATCTTTTTGCCCTAGGTTTACCAAAGCATCTCCAATACTGGCATCTCCATGTGGGTGATACTGCATACTTTGCCCAATTATATTGGCCACTTTATTGAATCTACCATCATCCATTTCTTTCATGGAATGAAGAATCCTCCTTTGAACTGGCTTTAAGCCATCTTCTAATGCAGGCACTGCCCTTTCAAGTATTACATAAGATGCATACTCTAAGAACCAGTTTTTATACTGTCCTTGAACCCCGGTTTCATTTTCAAAAACCCTTCTATCTATTTTCTCTTTAGCCATGCTTTTTTCTTAATTCTACAATCTAAAAGTGTCTTCTTTTGCGTCTTCTAACCCATTCATTTCAAAAATAATAATATCCGTTTTAGAAATGACTTCATGCCATGCATAAGGATCAATTTCTACCAAAGCGGGGGCTTTTATTAATACAGAGCCAGCTGCAGTGGATTGCACATCTTTCCAATTTAAAACAGCTTCACCTTGCATCACAATAATTTTTTCAGGATTCTTTTTTGGAGCAATTCCCTTATGATAATGTTGACCGCTCACACTCCCTGCTTTTCTATAAGCGACTATAAATTGACCCGATCTGTCCATATCAAAATAATGGGTTGCTCCCCGCTCGTCCTCGCCTATTAAATCTAAAGTTGTTACCCTTACCATTTTCATTTATTTACGCTGATGCCAATTGAACCGTCCATTCCTTCCACCCTTTTGCAAGATCTCCGTTGATCACCAAAACACCTTCATTGGATAACACCCTCAATCGCCAAACCACAAAAGCGTCCCCGGTTTGTACAGTCATTTTATTTAAAGCTGATCCAATTACTTTATTTAGCTTTTGGGCGTCTTTGGTAATATGTAACAACAAAGACTTGTCAAAGTAGGTAACTTCTTTTCCAACTAGTTTTTTACCCCCCTCTAAAAAACGAACCATTGCATTCTCCCCACATATTTTTTTCCACTCATCTGGATCTAATTCAAATTCACTTAAAGTAATGGGTCTAGCTAACTTTTTAGCTTTTAAAAACTCCCTAGGTTGAATTTCGTGCAAATGGGTTGGATAAAAAATACTTCCCTTCTCATTAAAGAACGGGAGATTATTTAAATACAATACTTGAATTCTTCCAGCAAACGAAGCCAATTGACTCATCAACCAAAAATACCCTGAAACATCATGTGCATTTTGTCCCATCCAAATCCATGCTTCCTGAGACTCATCTTGGGTTAAGGTATTCACTAGATTGTGTACGGTTAATTTGTCATCCACAATATCTAACTGATTTTCGTAGGGTGAAAATTGAACCACTTCTTTCCACCAATCTCGGCGCTGCTGATACCCTTCGGTTTCATAAATTCCCGCAATCGGCCCTACCGCAAAATCATCTTTTATTTCCAATATTTCTCCTTGCAATAATTCGTCCATTTCCATGGCTGTTTGCAAGGCTTTTACATTGGCAGTTTCAAAAACAATATGAATCATTTATTACTTTTTTTTAATCAATTAAATCTAATTCAACACGAAGGTTATTGATAATGAACTCTTGTCGTTCCATGGTATTTTTACCCATATAATATTCTAAGAAATCTTGAATATGATCTCCTTGTTCTAGAATCACAGGCTGCAATCGAATATCTCTTCCAATAAACCGGCCAAACTCTTCCGGAGAAATCTCTCCTAGCCCTTTGAATCGGGTGATTTCTGGTTTATTGCCCAACTTTTTAGTCGCAGCTTGTTTCTCTGTTTCATCATAACAGTAAATGGTTTCTTGTTTATTTCTAACCCTGAACAAAGGCGTTTCTAAAATATAAACATGCCCTTTTTTAACCAAGTCTGGGAAAAATTGTAAAAAGAAAGTCATCAACAACAAACGTATATGCATCCCGTCCACATCGGCATCTGTTGCAATTACAATATTATTATAGCGAAGCCCCTCTAACCCATCTTCAATATTTAGTGCGTGTTGTAAAAGGTTAAACTCTTCGTTCTGGTAAACCACTTTCTTTGTTTCCCCAAAAGAATTCAGTGGCTTACCCCTTAAGCTAAATACAGCTTGGGTATCCACATTTCTACTCTTGGTTATACTTCCGCTTGCGCTATCTCCCTCTGTAATAAAAA
>JAGOGG010000083.1 GCA_017996795.1 Sediminibacterium sp.
ATTGTATACAGGTAAAGCGTATTTGCGTTCTGAAAAAAAATCGGATACAGATTTAGCGGAAGCGCTTTCTGTAGGTAAACTTTTACTAAAGAGTAACAATAAATTAGTAGACAGTTTATTCATTACGGCTGATGATATTGAAAACAGCAAAAGGAAAACGGTATTAGTAAAAGTTAGACAAGCTTACAAAGTTTTTGAAGACGTTTTATTGTTCTACGGAGTAAAAGAATTGATTGGTTTCATTAAAACCAATGGCCCTACTAGTTTAGCTGAATTGCGCAAACAATTACCCAGCAAGCTTTCTCGCGACAAATGGATTAATCTTGGAGGGCAATTAATGCCAGAAGCAGATTTAACCGAGTTACGCAAGAAAATTAATACAGGCAAAATAAAAGGTTGGGACGACTTGCATGCTCAATATGCCATTAAAGGCAGTTTATATGCCAACCAAAAATGTGCACATGGATTGGCCACACTAAAAGAAATCACTGGTCTTCCTTTAAATAAATTAGACGAACACCAATTAAGTTATTTGTTCAATAGTGCCATTGCTACCATGGAATGGATTACCAAAGGCATTCACGATTCTAGAGCAAAAGATTACAGCAACCCTTTTAGGAAAATGGTGTACGAAAGCTTTGCAGAAATGAATGAAGTAGTAGGTAAGTTAGAAGACAATAGTTTCATAAAAGAACAAATAATGGAACTGAAATCTTTCAAGAAAGAAATCAGTTCCTTAAAAAAGCAATTGGGGGTTTAGAATTTTAATCCTACACCTAATTGAACTTGTTGATTGGTCCATTTTTGTTGGTCAGAAAAATCATTGATATTCTGCAAGCCAACATTGTAACGACCATACACCCTTAATACTTTTAAATTTACCTGCGCACCTAGCACCATCGACAGGTCGCCAGATTTAAATGCCTGTTGACCGTTCTGTAATAAGTTGTCGTCCTTATTTAATAAAATACCAAACTGTGGACCTGCAACAAAACTCAATAGTCCTATTGGGCTGTATCGTAATAATACGGGCACCATTAAATAATCTAATTTAACATTGGTAGGCAAAGTAGAATAAATAGCATCTAAATTAGTGCCTCGCTTTGTTGAAGTTTGACTCCAAATTACTTCTGGCTGTATTCCCCAGCGTTTGCTAAAATCGTATTCTGCAAACGCACCAAGATGGTAAGAGAAATCAAATCCTTGGTCAAAAGATTGGCCTTCAATCTTATTTAGGTTGGCTCCCGCTTTTACACCTAATCTAAAACCCTTTTGGGCATTCACTGTTGTACCAGCTATTAATAAAGCTGCAAATAAAATAATCGTACGCATAACAATTGGTTTAGTTAATCTATTCAATACTTATGCCATAGACGATTTTAATTGAACCAATGTTACACATGAAATGTTAAAAGAACATGATTACGTTAGAAGAAAAAGACAGGGACCGCATTATTGAGATGGCATGGGAAGACAGAACCCCCTTTGAAGCCATTCAATTTCAGTTTGGATTATCAGAAAAAGAAGTCATCGAATTCATGCGACTCAATAGCAAGGCATCCAGCTTTAAAATGTGGCGTAAACGAATGAACGGCAGAACCACCAAGCACCAAAACTTACGCGAGAAGGGCATCAACCGCTTTAAATGCACCATGCAAAGGGCCATTTCAATGAATAAAATTGCCAAGCGCTGATAACAGTTCGCCAAAAATAAAAGAACCTTAATTTAAGTTTTCAAAAACTCTATCACAGTAATCTCAGGCATGATTCCTACCCTACCAGGATAACCAATGAATCCAAAACCACGATTCACGTATAACTTTTGATTCCCATCTTCATATAAACCTGCCCACTGCTTGTACATCCATTGAACAGGGCTCCATTTAAAATAAGGATTTTCTAATCCAAACTGCATTCCATGGGTATGCCCAGCAAACATCATATCTATATCGGAATAACTGGTTTTAACTTGTGCATCCCAATGACTGGGATCATGGCTTAACAACAATTTAAATGGAATTGATTCGGTTCCTTTTATTGCTTCTTCCATTTTACCATACTTTGGAAACCTTCCTTTTGCTCCCCAGTTTTCAATTCCGAGTACGGCAATTTTTTCCCCTGCTTTTTCGATGATTCGATTTTCGTTCATCAAAATATCCCATCCCATTTCTTTATGTAGGTTGATTAAAGCCGCGAGATTTTCTTGCTTGGCCGCTGTACTGGGCCATTGTACATAGTCTCCATAATCATGATTGCCCAGTGTGCTGTAAACCCCAAATGGTGCTTTTAAGCGAGCAAAAGACGATTTAAGTGGTCCCATTTCCGTGGCCCGATCATTTACCAAGTCTCCAGTAAAAAAAATCATATCGGGATTTTCCTTTAAAATCAAATCGATCCCCTTGTTTACCCCCGCAATATCTTGTAAACTTCCGCTATGCACATCGCTTATTTGAACCAGTTTTAATCCATTAAAAGATTCAGGCAAATTGGGAAAACGAAGCTGCATTCTTTTTACCTGGTAATTGTACTTGTTTCTGAAGCCCAATAGCATGGTCCCAAATAAAGTACCCCCCAATCCCAACCCAATCCAACTTAAAAATACCGACCTAGACACCATTTGACCATCTCCCAACATTTGCCCTCCGCTGCTCCTGTACACTTTACTAATGGCCCACCAACCGGTACGTCTGATATCGTCCACTAAAAAAATAGTGGCTGCAATCAATTTAGCAATGAATAATCCAGCTAGAATAGCAAAAACATAGTTACGAAACAGCTTAGACTGTTGCAAAGCGGGTACAAAAGGGAATGCCATTAAGGAGAACACAGTTAATACCGAAATCAGCCAAAACCCAATATGGATATACATTCTAACCCGCTCAGACAGAGGCTGGGTAACCGTTTTAATGGCCTGATACACATAAAAATCAAGCAAAACCATGATGGCTGCTATAAAAAATAAAGTTCCGGTACTGCGCATATATGATTATAAAATGTAAAGATAACTTCCCTACCATAACAGCACTTAGATAATATTGTTTGAGAGCTGTTACCGAAGCCGTATTTTTGGCATCCGAGAAAAGGAATAGCAATTATGGCAAGAATTATTGGCGTAGCCAATCAGAAAGGCGGAGTAGGTAAAACCACCACTGCAATAAACGTAGCAGCAAGTTTGGCTGTATTAGAATACAAAACCTTGTTGGTGGATGCAGACCCACAGGCCAACAGTACAACAGGAGTAGGTTTCGACTTACACAATATCACCAATAGTTTGTACGACTGTATGGTCAACAATGTAACGGCCAATGAAGTCATTTTAAAAAGTGATGTACCCAATTTAGATTTGATTCCTTCTCATATAGATTTAGTGGGTGCCGAAATTGAAATGATCAATTACCCCAATAGAGAAAATGTAATGAAAGGCATTTTAGATGCGGTAAGAGATCGATACGATTTTATCATCATCGACTGTTCTCCTTCCTTGGGTTTAATTACAGTAAATTCTTTAGTAGCCTCTGATAGTGTAATCGTTCCAGTTCAATGCGAATTTTTTGCATTAGAAGGTTTAGGAAAATTATTAAACACCATTAAAATTGTACAAAACAGATTAAATCCTGCTTTACAAATTGAAGGTATATTAATGACTATGTATGATGGCCGTTTGCGTTTATGCAATCAAGTAGTGAGTGAAGTAAGACGCCATTTTGATGATATGGTATTTGCCACCATCATCCATAGAAACACCCGTTTAAGCGAAGCCCCAAGTGTTGGTAAGCCAGTGATATTGTACGATGCAGAAAGTAAGGGAGCAGTCAACTACTTGAATTTGTCTAAGGAAATTCTACAGAACAACGGGATGACAAAAATTTCTAATCAAGATCGAATTATTGAATAATTTATGAGTACTTCAAAACCAAATAAAGACCTTATTGGTAAAGGATTAAGGTCCTTATTGCAAAATATAGACCAAGACCTTAAAAATACCAGTGGAAATTTAAAGAATGAAATAGTAGAACAAGTGACTACTAGTTCTAGGATTCCATTAGCCGATATTCAGGTTAACCCTAAAAACCCTAGAAGAGATTTTGATGAGCAGGCATTACAAGAATTGTCTACCTCTATCAAACTGCACGATATTATTCAACCACTTACGGTAAGTAAATTACCCAATGGCAAATACCAATTAATTGCAGGAGAAAGAAGATTTCGTGCATCTAAATTAGCGGGTTTAAAAGATGTTCCAGCCTATATAAGACAAGCCAATGACCAGCAATTATTAGAACTGGCATTGTTAGAAAATATTCAACGTGAAAACTTGAATGCCATTGAAATGGCCCTCAGTTTTAAACGCATGATGGAAGAGCTCAACTATACCCAAGAGCAGGTTGCCGAAAGAATGGGTAAGGAAAGAAGTACCGTTACCAATTATATCCGTTTATTAAAACTTCCTCCAGATATTCAAGCCGCTGTGCGCAATAATACCATCAGTATGGGGCATGCCAGGGCATTGGTTAATATAGACACCATTGATAAGCAGCTCTATGTATTTAAAGAGATTCAGCAAAAGCAATTGAGTGTAAGACAAACAGAAGAACTGGTTAGAAAATTGTATAAAGGGGATAAATTGGTTGCGGGTGCCTCTACAGCTAAAAGCGACTTGCCTCCTGCTTACCAAAAGATTCAAGACAACCTTGCCTCACATTTTGGCACAAAAGTAAATATGACGCATAACAAAAAGGGCTATGGTAGTATCTCTATAGAGTATTACTCATTAGATGAGTTGAATAAGATTTTGGATTTAATGAATATAACCGTGGGTTAAACTGGCATGTTCAAAAAAGTAGTATTGTTTTTTGTTGTGGTGTTTTGTTTAGGGGCGGTAGCCCAAGCACAATCAACTGTTGATAGTGCAGCAGTGAACTCATTGCCTCCTTTAACAGAAAAGGAATTAGCCAAAATAAAAAAGAAGGAAAAAGATTCTACTTGGATGGCTACCCATATTCCGCAACGTGCTACCAGACGTTCTGCAATGATACCCGGATGGGGGCAGGCATACAATAGAGAATATTGGAAAATCCCATTGGTATACGGTGTATTAGCCATCCCAGCCATCACTTATTTTTACAATACTTCATTTTACAATAAAACAAAATTTGCCTACGAAGCGCGTTTTAAAGAACAGAATGGAGACAGTTCAGATGTTGCTGCTATTGATCCAGAATTAACTGGGTTAAGCATTGGTTCTTTACAGAATTATCGAAACTCATTTAGACGAGACAGAGACTATTCCATATTGTGGTTTATTTTAGCCTGGGGCCTTCAAGTAGTGGATGCCACTGTATTTGGGCACTTACGACATTTTGATGTGAGCAATAACTTAAGCATGCAAATTCACCCACAATTCAATCCACATAGTAAAACACCCGCACTAACTTTATCCTTTAATATAAAAGAGAAAAGCAAAAAGCCGTTGCTGATTGCCAGATAAATAGATTCAAATGAAAATAGCATTAATAGGATATGGCAAAATGGGTAAAGCCATTGAAGCCATTGCATTGGAACAACACCATGAAGTGGTTCTAAAAATAGATGTAGACAATGCAGCTGATTTTACAGCAGAAAAAATGGCTTTAGCAGATGTGGCAATTGAGTTTACTGGCCCGCATAGTGCAGTAGAGAATATTTTGAAATGTTTGTCCTTTGGTATCCCGGTGGTAAGTGGTTCAACGGGTTGGTTAGACCAATGGGAAAAAGTTGCCAATTACTGCTCTGAACATAATGGCACATTGATTTATTCAAGCAATTACAGCATTGGAGTGAACTTGTTTTTTGAAGTGAATAAATACCTTGCCCGTTTAATGGAGCAATACCCTACTTACGATGTAATGCTCAAAGAGATTCACCATACGCAGAAAAAAGACGCCCCTAGTGGAACGGCCATTAGTTTAGCTGAGCAAGTGCTGCAAGGCCTAAGTAGAAAAACCAATTGGACCAACGATGCTGTTACCCCCCATAGCAATTTATTGGCCATTGAATCTGAAAGAATAGATCCTGCACCAGGCACCCATCATGTAAAATACACTTCTGCTATAGATGATATAGAAATCATTCATACTGCCCATAATAGAACCGGATTTGCAGGGGGAGCAGTAACTGCCGCTCAATTTGCTATTGGAAAAAAAGGCATTTATACCATGAAAGAGGTATTAGGATTAGCATAATTAGTAATATCTTAGCTGATGCTTTCAAAGAAAACCCAATATGCATTTAAAGCGCTGACCTATATGGCGGAGCAAAAGCAAGTTGGGCCATTCTTGATTGCGGATATTGCAGAAAAAAAGAAGATCCCCCTTAAGTTTCTAGAATCTATTTTACTTGAATTAAAAAAAGCAGGAATTTTAAATAGCAAGAAAGGCAAAGGAGGAGGTTATTATTTTAATGCAGAACCCGCATCCATTAGTTTAGCATTGGTGATGCGTTTGATAGAAGGTCCTATTGCTTTATTACCATGTGTAAGCTTGAATTTTTATGAAAAGTGTGGAGATTGTAACGAAAAAAAATGTGGCCTTAACAAAATCATGGCCAAAGTAAGAGACAAAACATTAGGTATTCTAGAAAACCAAACCATAGCAGACTTAGTAACCCAATAAATTTAACCAATCAAACTACACCAATGAAAAAATTACTTTTTTTAGCCATGTTGCTGCCCTTTTTACATGCCGATGCGCAAAAATTAATTGGCGGGAAAAATATCATTAAATGGAATGTAGGTTCCATGGCGGCAAGAAATTTTCATGTTACCTATGAAAGAAGTTTAACAAAGAATATTTCTTTCTCTTTGAGTTATAGAACCATGAGCAAAGGAGCACTTCCTTTTAAAGACCAATTTAAAGAAGCCATCAATAGCAATGATATCAATTTAGATAATTTTCAAATTGGCAATACCGCTATTACGCCTGAATTGCGCATTTATTTAAGCTTGGGTAGAATGAAAGGTTTTTACTTAGCTCCATATGTAAGATTTGCCACTTTTGATTTAGGTGCACCAATTAAGTACACTGCATCTACTTTCCCATTAATTGAAAAAGAAGCCCTTTTTAATGGAAAAATCACCAGTACCAGTGCTGGTTTAATGATTGGATACCAATTTCAAATTGCCACCAAAATTGTGTTAGACTTTCAAATCATTGGTGGACACTATGGTACCAGCAAAGGTGACTTGAATTTTGCTTCTGCTTTGAATCCATTTGAAGAGCAGGAATTACGTAAAAATTTAAATGAGATTGATGCAAAACCATTTAAGTTCACTTCAACAGTTAATGCTTCAGGTGCTCAAATAAAATCGGACGGACCTTGGGCTGGAATAAGAGGATTAAATCTAGGATTAGGTATTCGATTCTAAATCAATTTGAACTCCGTTTATACCTTCATGTATAAAACAAAACCTGCGCTATTTGCGCAGGTTTTCTAACATATCTTTCGTCATTAAAGACAAATCGTATTGGGGCTTCCAGCCCCAATCTTTATTGGCGACCGTATCATCAATGCTTTGTGGCCAACTGTCTGCAATTTGTTGTCTTGAATCGGGTTTATAAGTCATAGTAAAATCGGGAATATGTTCCTGAATACTCGCCCCAATTTCTTTAGGAGAAAAACTCATTCCCGAAACACTATAGGATGTTCTAACAGAAATTTGGTTAGCAGGTGCATTCATTAATTCTAGTGTAGCTCTAATAGCATCTGGCATATACATCATTGGCAAATAAGTATCTTCAGACAAAAAGCAATTGTATTTTTTTTGTTCCAACGCTTCTGTATAAATTTCAACCGCATAATCGGTAGTGCCACCACCGGGAGCAGATTTATAACTAATTAGTCCAGGGTATCGAATACTTCTAACATCTACCCCATATCTATTAAAATAATAATTACACCAAAACTCTCCCGCATACTTGCTTATGCCATAAACTGTAGTAGGTTCAATCACCGTTTGCTGGGGGCATAATTGTTTAGGAGAAGTAGGACCAAATACTGCAATACTACTGGGCCAATATACTTTATGCAATTTTTCTTCGCGGGCAATATCCAATACATTCAACAATCCCTGCATATTCAAGTGCCAAGCCAAATTGGGATTCTTCTCCCCTGTTGCAGAAAGTATTGCAGCCAACAAATAAATCTGGGTAATATTTTGTCTGATCACTTGCACATGCAGCATTTCTTTGTTCATCACATCCATGCTCACATATGGACCAGTTCCTTTTAGCAATGGATTCTCTTCTCTTAAATCGGATGCAACCACATTATTGTTTCCGTATTGTTTTCTTAGTGCAAGTGTGAGTTCTACTCCAATTTGACCAGACGCACCAATCACCAAAATTTTATCTTTTCTAGCAGGCATTGCAATTTGTTTAGGCAGCAAAGAAACGAAAAAATGAATGACAAAAGGTTGAGCCAATCTAATTTAGGATAGCCTTAATAGTTTACTTTTGTTTTATCTAATCAAGTACAAATTTTATTATATGTTGCCTACTTTTTTGCAAGACTTATTTAAAAATCAGCAATACAACCCCGAATCTTTTTTTTTAATTGCAGGGCCCTGTGTAGTAGAGTCAGAGGAAATTGTAATGGAAATTGCAGATACCGTTAGTAGCACTTGCAAAGAATTGGGCATCCCTTATGTATTTAAAGCCAGCTACAGAAAAGCCAATAGAACCAGCGCCAACTCTTTTACTGGCATTGGTGATGAAAATGGTTTATCCTTAATTAAAAAAGTAGGCCAAAAATATGGCCTTCCTACTACTTCTGATATTCATGCACATGAAGAAGCTGCAATGGCAGCCCCATTTATAGATATATTACAGATACCCGCTTTTTTGTGTAGACAAACCGACTTATTAGAAGCCGCTGCAGTTACAGGCAAAATAGTGAATGTTAAAAAAGGGCAATTTTTAAGTGGTGCTTCTATGAAATTTGCTGTAGAGAAAATTCAGAAAGCAGGCAATCAACAAATCCTTTTAACAGAAAGAGGCAACACATTTGGCTATCAAGACTTAGTGGTAGACTACAGAAATATTCCGATCATGCAATCGCATGGAACCCCTGTGGTAATGGATTGCACCCACTCATTGCAACAACCCAATCAAACTAGTGGCGTAACTGGAGGTAACCCTGCAATGATAGGCACCATTGCAAAAGCAGCCATAGCTACAGGTGCAATGGGTTTATTTATTGAAACACATCCCAATCCTGCAGTAGCTAAAAGCGATGGGGCCAATATGCTGGCATTGAATTTGCTACCATCTCTATTAAAGCAATTAGTGAAA